>JAISEW010000173.1 GCA_031263945.1 Gracilibacteraceae bacterium
TCTCAAAACCCCCTCTGTAATTATATATGGATTCAAACGGGTTGGGACAAATATTTTTAAAAATTTGGGGAAATAATTATCTATGTTTTCTGAAGCATATCACATTATTCTCGATTTAAGTTGATTTTGCCGTTTTACTCCGCCATTACAAAGGCTTCCTTTTTATGAAATGCGATGCCGTAATACAGGATGGTGGTGCAGCCCTCCTTCTTAGCATCATTGGTATACCGGTTGCGATCGATCTGCTCTAAGGCTGCTTGACAAGCTGCCTCCATGGTATCGTAGTCTGTTGCTTTCTTAAACTCAAATACGATGTAAGGGTTCTTCCGCCGCTTGGGGCAGAGGGTCAGATCCGGACGTCCCCTGCCAACCTCACGGTTCGATTTCAAGATGTAACCATTCATGCCACGAAGGATCCCGGCCAAAAAACCATGATAATAGTTTTCAGCATAGTCATAATAACTAATTGTATCAAGCAAAAGCTCCGTGAGCTCGTTACTCATTCTCTCCGTGTCACCTCTCAGAATAGCGTCGTAAAGCGGAGTCAGATCTTCGCTCTTCAACCTCTCCTCGAACCAGTCTTTTACCTGATGCTCGTATATCTGCCGCACTTCTGTGTTGGGTATTGTAAGGGTATACACAGTCTCATCTTGATCTTGCCGGATGTTTGTGATTGTTAGATAGCCCGTGAAAAGCATGAAGTTCCAAATATGGCTCCTGCCTTCCTCTAAATCATTATAAGTCAGATCCTCGCGGATAGTTTTCTCGATCCCGCCTCCGGCCATCAAGGTTTCCATTTCCGCTTTTGCCTCATCATCGCTCTGGAGGATCAAGCGTTTCACAATATCGTTTGAGCTGGTGTTTGCCCAGTGCGCCTGATACTCGACAGCGAGCTGACCGCCCTTGAGATCAGCCATTGTGTTGATGACGCTCCAGGGATTGTAAATGGCATAGCCACCGATCCGATATCCATCGTACCATTGGCGAAAACCCTCCGACCGAGCTGCTTCCCCATAATGGGTCAGCATGACATCGACCTCGCCTTGGGTGAAGCCAAAGCTGTCGCCAAAACGATTGGCCGCGACAGAATAGATCTTCAGGTTGTTCATGCCGGTAAAGATGCTCTCCCGGCTCACCCGCAGGCAACCCGTGATCACCGCAAACTCCAGGTTATCATTGTCTTTCAGTCCCGTTGAGAAAAGCGATTTGATAAGATCTATCATGTCACTGTAGTATCCTTGCAGCCAAGCTCCGTCCAAGGGCACATCATACTCATCTATAAGGATGATGCTCTTTTTACCGGTGACCTTCAACAAACACTCGCTTAAAAAGAGCAGCGAGTCATAGTAATCACTCTCCGAGCCTTTTTCAGCCATTACAGCACTATACTTCTCAGCCATATCAACAGGCAGCTGCTCAGTTGCTGCGCTGTGTCGACGGTACTCAGCCGCAATGACCTTGACCAACGCATTGTAGGCCAAGTTGAAGTTCTTCTTTTTCACATCCTTTAAACTAATAGAAATGACAGACCGGGACGTCTGGCGATCCATGTACTTCTGACCGGCCTTTGTAATGTCCAGGCCAGTAAAAAGCTCCCGCCGCTTTGTGTTTACTTCCTCATCCCCTGTGTCCTCAAAGAAACACTGAAGGGTACTCAAGGTCAGGGTCTTACCGAAGCGCCGCGGCCGGAGGAACAGGTTGACCTTAGACCAGTTGTCCAGCAGTTCTTTGATGAATCGGGTTTTATCTACGTAGTAGAAATCGGAATCGATCAGTTCCTCAAAGTCGTTGATACCGATTGACAGCTTTTTCATATCCTGGGCGGCTTCAGACATCTGCCCACCTCCTCTGATGTCTATTATGATAGCACAACCCAGTGCCCGAAGCAAGGACGGCAGTGGGGTTTAAAGTCTGTATTGGCGGCGCAGCAACAAGGCGGAATAAAAAGAAAGCTGTCGGCTTGCGGGCTGACAGCGGGGATTTTGGCGGAGAGGACAGGAGTCGAACCTGCGTGGGTAACCCCAAATGGTTTTCAAGACCACCGCCTTAAGCCACTCGGCCACCTCTCCAAAAGGTGTCCTATTCGGTAATTGTTTCTAGTATACGATAGCGGAAGTTGAAAGTCAATAATGGCCCGGGGCTGAAAATTCGATAGCGCGAGACGTCCGATCTATGCTATAATTATGGCGGCACGCGCCCCGAGCGCCGCGGAAACGGCGTTCAGAAAGCGAAAGGCTGTGAGCGGAAACGGCTAATCTTTACCTGGCGCTGATACACGCGCCGGTTTATAACAAAAACCGGGAACTGGTGGCCACTTCGGTCACAAATCTTGACATTCACGATATCGCCCGCGCCTCCGCCACCTACGGCGTGGAACGTTATTTCATCATCCACCCGGCGCCGGCCCAGCAGGACATAGTGCGGCGGGTAATGAGTTTTTGGCTGGAGGGCGCGGGGGCGGAATACAACCCGCACAGATTTGAGGCGCTGGCCCGCGTACGGCTCGCGGATACCGTCGAACAGGCGCTAAGCGATATCCATATTTTGGAAAAAGGAAGGCGGGTTTACACCGTCGCCACCGCCGCCCGGGCGGAGGGAAACGCGGCTCTGACGTCTTATGCCGATCTGCGCTCTCGTCTGAACTCGGAAACCGGCGCTTATCTCCTGCTTTTTGGCACGGGATGGGGCCTGCCGCGTCAAACGGCGGAGGAAGCGGATTTCATTCTGCCGCCGCTTCTGGGCCCCGGTCCGTATAACCATCTGTCGGTGCGTTCAGCCGCGTCCGTGATACTGGACCGCCTGCGCGGCCGCTAACTGGGCGCCTTTCTTCGGTCACATTATACCTTGCGTTAATTCAAGGTCATGTTATAATATATATAAATTTGACCGCGAATTCCCGGCGGGAAAGAAGGCTGCCTGATATGCTCAGTCAAATCGAAATCGGTACGAACATCGTTTTTATAAATGATATGTACGAAATAATGGCGGGGACCGAGGCGACTATAAATAAAGTAGACTATAAAACCGGAAAAATTGAAGGGTTGACGGCCGAAGGTCAGAAATTTCAGATAAATTATTTTGATACCAAGAGCAGTTTCCGCATAAAGCTGAGATGTATGACCGGAGCCGAGGTGTGGGATTATTTGACAAATAATTACGATCCCAACGAATCCCGAAAAATCGCTCTGGAAATGATCAAAGAATCGGGCGCCGACGACGACTCCCAGCGATTATGTTATGAATTGAGGGAGGCCGTCAAAAAATCCATATTAGCGGCGGCGCTGGCCAGAAAAGGCGTGACGGAACAGGCGGAAGGAAAATAAAAGCTGTGATCTATCTGGACAACGCGGCGACATCCTGGCCTAAGCCCGAAACTGTTTACGCGGCGGCGGACAAAGCTTTGCGCGGGCAAAGCGGCAATCCCGGCCGCTCCGGCCATAAGCTGTCTCTGGCCGCCGGCCGCGTCGTCGAGGAAGCGCGCTTATGGACGGCGCGCCTGTTTGGCGTGAGCGCGCCGGAGCGGGTCGTTTTTACCGCTAACGCGACGGAAGCCTTAAATCTCGCCTTGCACGGGCTGCTCGCGCCGGGCGCGCATGTTATCACCGACGCGCTGGCCCATAATTCTGTCGCCCGTCCTTTAGCCGCCCTGACCGGGGTCGAGGTGAGCCGGGCGCCGGGCGACCCGGAGCGCGGGGTCGACTTAGACGGCCTGGCGGCGCTCTGGCGGCCGAATACCGCTTTGGTGGTCATGACACATATTTCCAACGTGACGGGGACGGAGAACCCCGTGCGCGAGATCGGAGCGCTGTGCCGCGCCCGCGGGGCCCTGTTTCTGGTGGACGCGGCCCAGTCCGCCGGCGTCGCTCCCATAGACGTCGAGGCCATGAACATAGACCTCTTGGCCTTTCCCGGACACAAAGGACTGCTGGGGCCGCAAGGCACAGGCGGTTTATACGTAGGCGCCGCCGCGCGGCTCCGTCCTCTGAAACAAGGAGGAACGGGCAGTTTTTCTGAGTCCGTCCAGCAGCCGCGGCGACTGCCCGACCGCTATGAAAGCGGCACGGCCAATACGGCGGGATTGGCCGGCCTGACCGCCGGCATCCGCTATATCATGGAAACAGGGGTGGCGCGTATCCGGGCGCGGGAAGCGGAATTGGCGAACCGCCTTTTACAAGGTCTGGCCGATATTCCGGGCGTCAGGCTTTACGGCCCGCCGCCGGGCCCCTCGCGCGCCGGCGTGGTTTCTTTCACCTTGGCCGGTTATGACGCGGCGGAAGCGGCTTTCATCCTGGACGACAGTTTTGACATAGCCGTGCGGGCCGGCTTGCACTGCGCCCCCGGCGCTCACGCCGCGCTCGGCACGCTGGAGACCGGCGGCACGGTGCGGGTCAGCCCCGGCTGTTTTACAACGGCGGCGGAAATCGACCGCTGTCTGGAGGCGGTGGCGGAGTTGACGAAACACTGACCCCACTAACCTCTACTAACCTCTGGCGACCATATTCCGGCTGCTCCAGTACGTCGCGAGAAAATACCCGCCGTAAATCAGCGTCATGACCAAAGCGGCGGCGACGCTGGTCCCTGAAATATCAATACCGGCTATTCTTTGCGTTATTTGTCCGGCGACGGCGATCCCGACCGCGGAGTGCGCGAGGGCAAGCAGGAGCGGAGCGCCGAAACAGATGAGGTTCTGGGTGAACAAGGCGCGGCTTAACATCCGTTCGTCAGCCCCAATTTTGTTGAGCAAACGGTAACGATGGATATTGTCACTCGCCTCCGATAACTGGCCGATGGCGAGAACAGTGGCTGAAGCGACCAGGAAGACCACGCCCATGTATATGGCCAGATAGGCGATCGTGGCGGTAGTGTTGCCGATGTAATCATTTACCTGGATTTTCGTTTCGATCAGGCCGCTGAGTTCTACGCCGTCCGCGCTCGCTGTTTTCAGATCGCTGAGAGCGGCCAGGCACAGCCGCTCGTATTCCAGGCTGCTCCCGGGATAGTTGATGAGCAGTATTTCTTTTTTTGCCTGCCGTCCCGCCAGTAATTCGTCCGGCGCGACCAGAACCAGATCGGGATTGCGGCGGGTGCTTACTTCCAGCGCTTGACGGCGCAGCAAAGATCCCCGCGTGCGCAGATCGCGACCGCCCAAGGTCAGAGAGCCGCCGCCCGCGCAATACTTAGTCAGCGCCCTATCCCAGCCGGCGCCGCCTGAGCCGAAATTGACGCCGTATTCATCCGGACCGAGGACGAGAGGGGCGGCGCCCTGCATGGCCAGCGCGGCGTTATAATCCGTGAGACCGAGCAGATACAACACGGGTTTTACGCCGCCCGGCCCCTCAAAAACCACGCCGGCATCAGAGACGTCGTAAAAAACCGCCGACCGGCTGGCCGCGGCAAAAGCCGTCAGATCCCTGCTTTCCGTCAGCGCCGAATCAAGCGCGCCGGGCGCGAAGGTCGAGCGCTCATCCCCACCCTCGGTCTCAGCCCGCAGGATCAGCGTGGCGTCATAAGGCGCGCCGCGCAATTCGGCGGCGATGCCCCGCGCCATGCCGAGGCCGGAGGATAGAGCGCAAATGGAGACAAAGAGCATCAGGCAAACTATGGTCATGGAGACGAAAGTCGTATTGATCTTGCTGCTCAGCTGGCGCAAAACAAACATGTTCAGGCCGCGCAGATACGGCTTGCTCCGCTGGACCGCCGCCAGCAAAAACCCGGAGAGCGAGAAAAAAAACAAAAAGGTGCCCGCGGCGCCGACCGCCAGCATGAAATTCAGCAGCAAGGCGCTGTCAAACAGTCTGGCGGCGGCCATGACATAAGTGACGCCCAGAAGGAGGACGGACAGCAGGAAAAACAGGACGGCGGCGACTGGCCGCGGCGCGCGGCTGATCTCGTTTTGTCGCCCGGCGTAAATCAGATCGATCAGCTGCTGTTTATTGATCTGCCGCACGTTGAAAAACAAAGTCAGGACAAAGGCCAGGCCAAAATAGATGATGGTCTTGCCTATGGCGGCGGCGGAAAATATAAAGTGAAACCCGCTGATCTTCACGCCCAGAAGAGAAGCGGTCACAAAGGCCATCCCCTGCGCCAGCGCGATCCCCAGCAGCAGGCCCGCGACAAGAGAGGCCAGACTCATGAATACCGTTTCCCAAATCAGGATGCGGGAGACCCGCTCCCGCTCCATCCCCAGCGTCAGGTAAACGCCGAACTCTTTTTTGCGCCTTTTGATGAGAAATCCGTTGGCGTAGATAATGAGGAAACAGAGGACGACTGAGATAAACAAGGAAAAACTGCCGACCACGCTGTTCAGCATCCGCATGGTCATGCTTTGGGCGGAGCTAAGGTCCATGACGGCCTGCTGACTGCCGAGCGAATTAAAAACATAGAAGATGCATATGCCGAAAGTCAGCGTCATAAAATAAACGGCGTAATCGCGCGCGCTTTTGCGGACATTGCGCAGCGCCAGCTCAGCGGAGGTCATGTCCGTCTCCCCCCAGCAAACTCACCACTTCGATGATTTGGTCAAAAAAAACCTTGCGGCTCTCGTTTCCGCGCGCCAGTTCCCGAAAGACGCGGCCGTCCCGGATAAAGAGGATCCGATGGCAATAACTGGCAGAAAAAGCGTCGTGCGTCACCATCAGAATGGTGGCGCCGCGCGTCCGCACCAACTCCTGAAAACTCTCCAGCAGCGCCCGCGCCGCTTGGGAATCCAAAGCTCCTGTCGGTTCGTCCGCCAAAACCAGCGCCGGTTTGGTCACGATGGCTCTGGCGGCGGCCACCCGCTGCCTTTGCCCGCCGGACATCTGGTACGGAAACTTGGGCAGCACATCGGTAATGCCGAGAACAGCGGCCACATCCCGAACCTGCTCCTTGGTGGCATTCGCCGGCCGCCGCAAAATCGTCAGAGCCAGCGCTATATTTTCAAAACCGGTCAGCGTGTCGAGCAGATTGAAATCCTGAAAAATGAACCCCAGCGTTTCCCGGCGGAACCGCGCCAAGGTCTTGCCGCTCATCGCCGTGACGTCACGGCCGCCGATCAATATCCGCCCGGACGTGACGGAATCAATGGTGGACACGCAATTGAGCAGCGTCGTTTTTCCGCTGCCGGAGGCGCCCATCACCCCGAGAAATTCGCCGGCCGCCACGCTGAAGGTAACGCCGTTCAAAGCCTTGGTCAGATTGTTCTTGCCGCCGTAGTGTTTTTCCAGATTTTCGGCTTGCAGGATCATTCCGCTGCGAATTTTCCACCCTGCGGCGCGTTTTCTTCGTGTTTAGAGCCACCGGTGATATTGAAATTTTCCACCACAAAAAGGTAGATGAGACAAGCGATACTGACGAGGCCGGCGCTGACGACGAATTCCATCCAGGAGGGGAAATACTGCCCGCCCGCCCGGTTCAGGTATTCGCCCATGCCGGTCAGCACCACGTTGAAGCGGTTCATGACGACGCCGGCCACCGCGCAGAGCCCGTATAGTATCAGTCCGCCGCGTTTGGCGCAGGCGCCGGCGAAAAACAGCAGGAGCGGCACAACGCAGCCTATGCCGAGTTCCAGCAAGAACATATTGCTGGCGAACGTGCCGGCAAAAGCGCCCCCAATCTCTCCCGCCACGAACAGATCGCCGATTTTAGCGATGAAATATATCAGCATCGCGACGGCGGAAATTTTGACGAGACCTTTGAGGATGGGGATGGGAACCACATGGTTCGTCGCTTTTTGCGCCAGCGCCGTTTCCAGCACTATCATCGCCGGTCCGACAAAGAAAGACGAGACGAGAAAGAACGGCGGCAGCAAGGGCGACCACCAGAGCGGATCCAGTTTGCCGATCATCTCGTAGTACAGCCCGCCCAGCGACGACTGGTGCAAGGTCGGCAGCGTGATGCCGATAACGAGCAGGACCGGCATTATCCGTTTGAGTACTTTATGAGCGCCTTTGAAAACTTTTTCCGTCGCTATCTCGCCGAATTCCAGCACCTGGATCAGCGTGTACATGGATATGCACCAAAAAACCTCGAAAAGCACGCTGTGATGCCCCCAGGAAATAAACGGCTCATAAAAATTGAACCACTGCCCCACTTCTATCAGGAGGCCCAGGACGACGATGACGTAGCCGAGCAGCGAGGTGAGCATGGCGCTGCGCGCGATCGGGTAAAACTTATCGCGGCGCAATACATAAACGATGAGCGCCGCTCCGTAGCCGCCGCCGGCCAGGGCCACGCCGATCAGCACGTCGAACGAGATCCAGAAGCCCCACGGCCATTGGTCATTCAGGTTCGTAGTCGCGCCCAGTCCGAGGATGAGGCGCACGACTATGATGGCAAGAGCGCACAGGGCGACGAGGATAAATATCCCGCGTACCGGCGTCATTTTGAAAGTCCATCTTTTGCGAACGGTCTCCATAAAAAAACATCCCTCCTTTTTACTGTTTAATCAAGATGGTCTTTCCCTTTATTATTGTAAATATAAAGGCCGGCCAGCACGGCGGCCCAACCGATCCCGACGACGGGAGTCGCGGCCATATACGATTTCGTGTAAGAAGGCAGCGGTTTCGTCGTCACGTCCGTGCGGAAACGCATCGCCGCAAACGGGACGTCGGATATATAAAACCAGCTTGTGCCGCCGGCTTCCCGCTCGCCGAATACATGGTCGATATACCCGTTCTCGGCGATCCGTCTTTTCGCCTCCGCGAGCACCTGGTCTTTCTCCCCGTAAAACAGAGCGCCTGTCGGACAGACGGAAACGCAGGCCGGCGCTTCGCCCTGAGCGACGCGGGGCGCGCACATCTGACATTTGCGGCAGCCGGGGATAGCTTTGCCCCACTCATATTTGATGATGTCAAACGGGCAGGCCAGCATACAGTAGCGGCAGCCCACACATAGGCTCTGGTCATAGATCACCGGGCCTTCTGGCATTTTTTGGAAAGCCTTGGAAAAACAGGCCGAGACGCAGGCCGGGTCGTCGCAATGAAAACATTGGTTTTTGACGAAACGAATAGTGCGCGCCCCGTCTTTTTCCGGGTTATATTGGGTGATCGACGTCCAGTCCTCCGGCCAGAGGCCCTTATTCGGCTCGACCGCTCTGTCTTCCGGCGTCAGATATTTGCGTTCCGCCTCCCATTCGAGGCCGTTATATAACTTACAGGCCACGCTGCAGCTTTCGCAGCCGATACAGCGCGGTATATCCACGAGCGCGCCGAAGGTTTTGCCCGCGGTCAGTTCATTTGCCATATTTCAGCACCCCCTTAAATCAAAGTAGGTTCCTGTATTCTTTTCACAGTCAATTTATCCGCCCGGGAAGTATACGAAGTATGCAGCAAAAATTCCGCCAGCTCACTGCCCGGTTCCTCAAGATAATTATCGTACAGGGCGATGATGGCCGGGTTGTCGTGGCTGTTGCGCAATTTGGCCTCCCGGTCGATCTGATACAGCGCCGCCGTGCGCTCGGTCCGCACTTCATCACTGGGCGGCGAGGAGGAGCGGGGCTGGCCGCCGCCGTACTGGCAGCCGCTCGGGCAGGCCATGACCTCGATAAAAGCGTAGGAGCGGTCGCCGGCCCGCACTCTGTCCATCACCGCGCGGGCGTTGGCCAGACCGGACACGACGCAGACTTTCACCTCCCCGGCGCCGGGAATATTGACCGCCGCTTCCTTGACGCCGTCAAGCCCGCGAACGTTCGTAAGCTCCCATAAACCGGGCGGCGGCTGCTCCCCGGTGATCAGATAATAGGCGGAACGCACGGCCGCCTCCATCACGCCGCCCGTCGCGCCAAATATAGCGCCGGCGCCCGTGTATTCCCCCATGATCTTATCGCAATCCACTTCGGTCAGGTCGTTGAAATTTATGCCCCGCCTTTTGATCAGGCGCGCGAGTTCGCGCACCGTCAGCACGACGTCCACGTCCGGCGAAATATCAGGGTCGCCCTTCAGCCGGCTGGCCGAGTTCATCTCCGGCCGCGCCGCTTCAAATTTTTTCGCCGTGCAGGGCATTATAGAAACGGAAAAAATCTTCCGCGGATCAATCCCGTTGATTTCGGCATAATAAGTTTTGTAAAGCGGTCCTGTCATCTGTTGGGGAGATTTAGCCGAAGAAAGATGCTCGATCAGATCCGGATAGTAATATTCCACAAATTTCACCCAGCCCGGACAGCAGGACGTGAACTGGGGCAGCGTATTGTTTTCATGCCCGTCGTGCTCGTTCACGCCCAGCACGCGGCGCACAAGCTCCGAGCCTTCCTCCATGATCGTGAGGTCGGCGGAAAAATTCGTGTCAAACACGGCGTCAAAACCCAATTCATACAAAGCGGCGTATTGCAGCCTCTCCACGTTCCGGCCGACGGGAAAACCGAATTCCTCGCCAAGACCGACGCGGGTGGACGGCGCCATCTGCACGACGACGAACTTATCCGGGTCGTCGATGGCTCTGAGCACTTTGTCCGTCTCATCCACTTCCGTGATGGCCCCCGACGGGCACCAATGCGTACATTGCCCGCAATGGATACATATGATCTCTTCCTTGAACGGCAGCTCATAATTGTCAAACACGCTTTGGACATTCTTGCAAACTTCGACGCATTGCCCGCAAAGTATGCATTTTTCACTATCCCGGGTGATAGACGGGTTATCCGGCGCGATGGCCACGCGGCCGCGCACCTGCACCGGCCAGCCGGCCGGCACGTTGTACTGGCTCGGCATCCATCCCTGCGCACCGGCCGCCCGGTCGGAGGGAGCCGTTTCGCCGCATCCGGCCATTCCCAGCGTCGCTCCCAGAGCGCCCGCCCCTCCGACCAGTTTCAGGAAAGAGCGCCGGCTCAATTTATGAGTAGGTCCGTCTTTACTTGCCATGCTGATACCTCCATGAAATTGCTGATCTAATTGTAACACAGAACGCGGTAAAAAAGCAATTTTTCCGGCAAAGTTATTTTTTCTGAAACGAAAAATCGCAAAAATATGGAAAACGCTGACTTGTATGTAAATTCTCTTATTCGACATGCCGGGCGCGGCGGTTTTAAGACGTTTCCCCGCCGCATATAGCGAGTAAATACACATTCCCCCGGTGATTTCGACATTATTCCCGCGACATCATTCAGCAATATTCGACGAATTCGCTTGTTTGCGCAAATATTCACAAACGACCCTGTTGTTTTTCCGGTTTAGCCGCAAATTTACCGCCGGAGGAACGAACGGGAAGAAACGTCACCATCCGCCTTTCTGATATTCCAGCAGCTTGAAATACAGCTGTATTTTCAAACGCTCATCGCCGTTATTCAGGTCCACCGGCGTCAGCTCCTTGATCTTGTTGATCCGGTAGAGCAGCGTGTTGCGGTGAACGTCGAGCGCCTTGGCCGCCTCCGCCGAATTGTCTGTATAACGAAGCCATTTGTCGAGCGTCTCCACCAACTGGGTTTTATGCTTCAGGTCATATTCCCGCAGACAGGCCACCGCCGCGGGACAATATTCCTCGATATTATCGTGCCGGACGAGGTTTTTGGCGGCGTAGAAAATCATCATGTCGGCGTAGTGAAAAACCCCGCGGCCGCGGGAAACGAACGCCCCGGTCTCTACCGCCCGCAGCGCCTGGCGGTAATGGCGCGTCACGTCCATGATCTCGAAGAACGGATTGCTGAAACCGGCTGACAGACCGTTACTCCGAAAATAATCATTTAACAGGGACATCTCTTTGCCGCGAAAGATCCCGCTGTCAGGGCGGCTTATCAGGACGGTCAGGTTTTGCTCGAAGAATGTCCAGCGGCAATCAGGGACGATTTGGCGGATCTGCGCCCCGATTTGCCGGATTTTATTGCCGAACAGTTTTTCCCGATGATCGATGATCACGACGGCCTGGAACCAATTGGAAAGTTTCCAGTTTAAATACTTGCTGCGCTGCTCGACGGATTTAAGGCTTTTGACCTTGCCGCTCAAAAGATCGGTCAAAAAATAGTTGAACATCACGCCTTTATTCGTCTCGAAGAAATCATTCTTTTCGATGGCTATTGACAAAATTTCGCTCAAATGGTTGAGCAGTTTATGATCGGTATCTTTAAAAGGACGGCAATAATCGACGATCGCGATATCGGCGACCACAACGCCCTCGATCCGCACGGAGCGAAACATCCATGTCTCGTCTGTCCGGGGTTTTTTATCAACGATGGTCTTATCGCTTTGGTGGGCTTTTTCAAAAATCATCGACCGCTTGAGGGCTTGCATAATGGTTTCATGAATACAGCCCAATTCCTTTTGTTCTTCCATCGCGGCGTCCGCGAAAACCGTTTCCCGCGTATGGGCGAGATGCTGAAAAGCCGTATCGCTGACGAAGATCGGATTCCCGAAGATATCGGACGCGACGTCTATCAAATACTGCAATCCCCTGTTGGAGTGAAGCGCGGCAAAAAGCCGGCGTTTTCCGCTGACGATAACGGCTTCGTCCAGCATGATCTCGCCGACTTTTTTAAGCAGATCCTCCCGCGCGGCGCCGGCCGGCGCCAGATAGATATTCCTTTCCGCGCCGCCGCGCAAATACGCCGCCGGCAGCGGGACGTCCTCAACGCAAATCAAGTTGCACGGCGAATCCGTATCCGGCTCCGCCGCGAGCTGCGAAACGCAGCCAACATAGAGACAGGCGGGAAAGAACTGTTTCTGACCGGGACTGACGACGCTGTAAGTGTGGATCAAGGCGGCGTTTTTTCCTTCGGTCATTAGCCTGGGTTGAAATGCCTGGAGTTTGGCTATGATTTCTCTGATTTCCACAACGCTTTCCCTCTGATGTTTACGCGCCTTTCCGGGATCCGTCCGTTTTCTAAGCTTCACTCCGCCGGGTCGGGTCAAACCCGCTGATGCCGACGGCCATTTTCCGCAGCGGGATCAAAAGGATAACGACCAGCGCCATGGCCAGCGGAAGAATAAGCGGAATAAAGCTGAGAAAGAAGCCTATTACGCCGGCCATGCCGGCAGTCAGGAAATTGTTTATGAAGGAGCAGACAAAAAGAATTGAAACAGCGTAGACCAAACCCAATTCAATACTGAGGATGATATGCGCCCAGAGCTTATTCCTGACGCGCAGCGCGCCTAAAAGACTGGCGCCCCAGGAAAAGGCCGGTATGAGATCCGCCAGAGTGTAAGCGACAACGAAACTGGAGATAAACATCTGCAGATACGCCGGCGGAGTGAGGACCCGTATATCCTCCATTCCCGGCTGCCGCTGTATAACGGACAGTATCAAAAAAGAGATCGCCAAACATAACGCGGTATTCATGCTAATATTCATAATGCGGCCGAAACCGGCCGGTCCTTTAAATACCACTGCCGCCTCCTATTCTTTCAGGGCGCCGCTTTTTCAGGCGCTCCCCAGCACGGTGATGATATGCCGGGCGGCGACCCGGCCGGACGTATGAGCGAATCCGTTGGTGGCGCCCGGTATATCCAGAGCGTAGGCGTCGCCGTACAGACCGGAAGCGTCGTTGCCTACCGCGTACAAACCCGGAATAGGCCGGTAATCGTTATCGGTGACTTGCAGATTGCCGTTGACCCTGAGATTTGAGCATGTATTCAGCACGGCCACGCACACATTGACCGCGTAGAATGGCGGTTTTCGCACCGGCTTCAAATAGCGGGCCGGTTTGTAAAAATCCGCGTCATGCCCCTGGTCGCAGAATTGGTTGTAACGTTTTACCGTTTCCGCAAAAACCTGAGGGTCGATACCGATTTTTTCCGCTAATTGCTCAAGAGTATTCGCCGTCCACGCCGTGGTTCCTTTTTCCACATCGCGCTCCAATTCGTCGCGCAGCCCTGTCATCTTGCTCTTATAAGGGACAAAATCGCCCAAAGCGATGAGCGAGCCTTCGGTTTCCAGGTAAGCGATCATATCCTCGTCAAGAATGCCAAAACTGTCCGTGCGCGGCTGCCGCGCCAAAGTCATGCCGCAGTTGGCGAAACTCAAAGCGAGTTCCTCGGAGGCAAAACGCCGGGCGTATCTGTTCACCCACAGCCAGGGATGGAAGCCGGCGGCGCCGGACTGAGAGGAAGCGAGCTTGCCCCGCCCGGTGTAGCCCATCTGCGCCACGCCCAGGTTAAAGGTGGCCGCCCCGACTTCCAGCCCCATCAATAACCCGTCGCCTGTATTCTGCGTGGGCACGGGCGGGCTTTCAAAATGGGCGTTTGCCCCAAGTATGGTGTGTTTTTCCAATAGATCCAGATTGTTACCGTGCCCGCCGGTGGCTAAAACCACCGCCTTTCCGCCGATACTCAGCTTGTTGTTTTCGCTGTCGGCAGCGGCGACGCCTATCACCTTGCCGTCTTTGACGATCAGGTGTTCGGCCTTTGTCGAAGTGAAGACGTCCACATTGAGGGCCTGAAGGGCTTTCAGGAGAACTTCCTGACAGTAGGCGCCCAATCCGTCAGGGCGGTGGAAAGAGATCAATTCATCCGGCTGATCCATGGCGTAAGCCAGAACGTCCGAATACACCACGCCCAATGATTTGAAAATATCTATGGTTTCAGCGGCGTTATCGACGAACATCCGGACGACATCCGGGTTGGCCCGGTGGTGGCTGTAGTCCATGAAACGGCGGAACCCTTCTTCTTTGCTGGGAAAATGGCGGCCTTCTTCCTTGGGCACGCCGCGGGCCTTCTGCTCGCTCGACTCAAAGGCGGCCTGACCCTCCGCGAACGACGAAGTGCCGCCGGTCTCGGGCATCTTTTCCAAAACGGCCACGCTCAACCCGGCTTGGGCGGCGGTCAGGGCGGCCGACTTGCCTGATCCTCCGGAACCGACTACCACTACGTCATATTCGGTATCAAAATTGTTTCCTGCGGACATAGAGTTTTCCTCCCTTATACAGTTATTTACAGTTATTCATTTACCGCGTCGATCAGCGCGGGGAGAATTTCGGCAAGATCGCCTTCGATGCCATAGTGGCATCGGTTAAAAACAGGGGCTTCCGGATCGTTATTGACGGCGGCGACGATTCTGGCGTCACGGACGCCGGACATATGCTGCGGCTGGCCGGAAATGCCCAGGGCGAGATATAGCTGTGGGGCAATGCGGTTGGAAGATATGCCGATCACCCGTGACTCGCCGAACCACTCCAGGTCGTCGCTGACCGGCAGCGAGCAGGCCAATACCGCGTCCAGAGCGGCGGCCAAAGATTCCGCCCAGGCCAGCCGCTCGCGTTTGCGCACCCCCAGGCCGACGCCAATGACGCGCGCGGCCGCGCGCAAGCCGGATTCCTCCGGCGCGCCGTCGTCAGCGCCCGGCGCCAGGCGCAGGGCAGCCGCGAATTTATCCTCGCCGGCGGCGGGACGCATCTCTGTTACGGGGGCCGCCGGACCTGTATAAGTGATGTCGGCGGCATCGAAAACGGCGGCCAGCAGGCCTTGACTTCCAATTGTTTCCAGCGCCTTGCCCTGCGCCGCCGGGCGGACGGCCAGCACCAGATCCCCTTCCGCGCGCAGCTGCGTGACGGCGCCGGCGGCCGGCGCGCCTAAGGCGAAAGCCGCCGCGGCCCATAGCACGCGCGAAGCGGCGTCCGGCAAAGACAGGATCACCCGCGGCGCGGCGGCGGCGATATCGCGGGCGACGGCCGGGGCCAAGGTCTCGGGCGGCGACCCCTGAGACGGGGCGAACCACCTGACCTCGTCCGGGCCGGCGGCGGCGGCCTTGTCGGCCAAGGCCCGGCCGCCGGCGGCGACCGCGGTTATTTTGCCTCCCAAAGAACGGGCCGCGGCGATCATCCCGGCTATCGGCCCGGTATCCGCGGCGATCACCCAGCAGTCATTGCCGCTCAAAGCACTCCCTCCTTCCTTAGCGCCGCGATCAGCTGCGCGGCGGCGCCGGCCGGATCGTCCCGGCCGGCGAAGATTTGCGCCTTTGTCGCGGGCGGCAGGGCCGAACCGCACAAAACAAGGCTATCCGCGGCGGGGGCCGCGCCAAGATCAGCGGCGGTCATTTTTTCCACCGGCTTCTTTCGCGCCGCCAGGATCGCTTTCATGCCCGGAGGCTCTTTTTCCGTATGACGAGCCAGCACAGCCAATACGACGGGGGGCGTGACTTCCAGCGTCTCGTTTCCGGATTCGGCGCGGCGAACCACGCGCAGACCGCCGCCTTCCCGCCTTGCCTCTATGACCCCGGCCAGAGTCGGCCAGCCCAGGCAGGCGCCCAGCAAGACAGGCGCCGCCGGATCCCAGGCGCAGTCGCCCGCCAGAACCACATCGACCTCGCCGATATGACGCACGCCGCCGGCCAAAAGCCGCGCCGTCCATGAGCTGTCCAGTCCGATCCGGGGATCCGGGACCGTCACCGTGCGGGACGCGCCGCGCGCGGCTGCCCAAGCCGTATCACCGTTACCCAGAGTCAGCGCGACGATGTCGTCGCTTAGATTGCGCGCGGCGACGGCCGCGGCGGCATCGTCGTCACTCGCCGCCATATTGGCGAAACTCCAGTCAACCGCACCGTCAAGACCAACCCGCGCGTCCAAAGGATTCCTGGCCCATTTGAAAATCAGCACGCATTTAACGCTCTGAGCGGTCACTGCAGTACCTCCCGGCCGTTTTCCCTCGATCCGCTCAATGTACGGATTGCCCGGCGTCCACGCAGTACACGCCGCCGCTCATGAACGATCCCAGCGGCGAAGCCAGCAGCAGAACCAGACCGACCATCTCATCGGGCATCGCGTATCTGCCCAAAGCGTTCCAGGAAGAAACCATCTCTACCATTTTGGGATCGCTCAGCCAATTGGACGTCATGGGCGTATTGGTGAACCCGGCGGCGAGCAGATTTACGCGGATATTCTGCCGGCCGTAGTCCCAGGCCGCCGCTTTGGTCATGCCCGCCGCTCCGTGTTTGGCCGCGACATAAATCGCCATGCCCGGATCGCCGATGACGCTGGCCACGGAGCCGGTGTTGATGATAGAACCGCCGCCGGCTTTGAGCATTTCAGGGATCTCGTACTTCATGCAGAAGAAAAGCCCCTTGAGGTCGGTGTCCATGATATAGTCGTAGTCTTTTTCTGTTTGCTCCGCCAAAGGCACGCCCACGACGCCGACGCCGGCGTTGTTGAAAGCGATATTCAGCCCGCCGTAGGTGTCCGCGACTGTCTGGACGGCGTGCTGCACGTCCGCGGCTTTACTGATGTCACAACGCACAAACTTGGCGTCGCCCCCGGCCTCTTTGATCAAACGAAGCGTCTCGTCGCCGTTGGAGCGCCCGGAAATGACCACTTTAGCCCCCAATTGCGCAAAAGCCACGGCTACGGATTGTCCGATGCCTGTTCCCCCGCCGGTGACCCAAGCGACTTTGCCCGTGAAATCAAACTGCGGTTTCGTCATAAGAATCCCCTCCTTTTAGTTGCGAATATTCGTACATTTCGACCCTTGCCAAATTATATTAATATTCGGGAGGGAATACAATATGCGGTAAAACAAATGCAAGTCCTAAAATTACCGGAAAATGTGCGCGAAGCACAAACACGGGTCGCGCCCTCCCTTAGGGACTGTTTGGAAATAACGCAGCCATTTGACTTGATCTTTCGCGCCCTGGCTGCGTTGGCAGAACCCGCAAATACAACCAGTATTAGCGGAACCTACCGCCTGACCAGGACGCGAAATTCCGTCGTCAACTGACCACTTTATTTCCAAACAGTCCCTTACCACAAATTTCTCGCAAAAAGCGCCATTGATTTAGGACTGTTTATATGGTATATTGGTTGAGGAAACACTGATCAGGTCCCGGCAAAGCATACATTTGCTGGGCCGGCACGACCAAGGAAGAAATAAATGGAACAGTTCACATTGATCCTGCTGACCGGACTGTCCGGCGCCGGCAAATCGCGCGCTTTGCAAAATTTTGAGGATATCGGCTATTATTGCATCGATAATCTGCCGCCGGGCCTTTTGGTTAAATTTATTGAGCTTTGCCGCCAGGCGGAGAAAAAAATCCGCCGGGCCGCTGTAGTTTGCGATCTTCGGGGCGGGGAGTTTTTCGCCTCTATGAGCGAAACGGTGGACGAGCTGCGCCGCATGGATCTGCGGCTCGAACTCCTGTTCCTCGAAGCTTCGGACGAAGTGATGATCCACCGCTACAAGGAAACGCGCCGCCGCCACCCGCTGGCCCCGCGCGGCAGCGTGCTGGACGGCATCAAACTGGAGCGCGGCCTGCTGGCGGAATTGCGCGGCAAAGCCGACCGGATCATCGACAGCTCTGATTTTTCTCTCGGCGATATGCGGGAAGAAATAAAAACTTTGTACGGCCAAGACGGCGCGGACACGCAAATGAGCCTCTCCGTCACTTCCTTCGGCTTCAAATACGGTATGCCGCCGGACGTGGATATGGTGGCGGACGTGCGTTTTTTGCCCAACCCTTTCTACATCCCGGAACTGAAACCGCTGACCGGCCTGGAACAGCCGGTGCGGGATTTTGTCCTCATCAATCCTCTGACTGATGAATTTCTGGCCCGCTATCTGGAACTGCTTCATTTTCTGCTGCCGCATTACCGCCAGGAGGGCAAGCAGCATCTGGCCCTGGCTGTCGGCTGCACGGGCGGTCAGCACCGCTCCGTGGCTCTGGCGGAACACATCGGCGACGATCTGCGCGGGCTGGGCTGTTTTGTCACGGTCAAACATCGGGACATCCGCGCGCGGGAGCGGCTGAGCGCGGGTGATTTCAGCCAAAGGGGGTGAGGGCGTGTCTTTCAGCGGGACGGCCAAAGACGAGCTGGCGCGGCTCCGGGATGAGAAGCCCTGCTGCCGGCTGGCGGAAATCGCGGCGCTCATTCGGATGGACGGGGCTTTGCAGTTCGGCGGCCAGGAAAACTGGGCGATCCAGGTCGTGACTGAGAACGCCGCCGTAGCGCGCAAATTATTCAGTCTGGCCCGCACGGAACTGGAGCGGCCGGCCGACATCACGATCCGGCGCAAAATGCGGCTGCGCAAAAACATGTCCTATCTGGTGCGCGTTTACCCCCGTGACCGGGGTGATCTGGAGCGCCTCGGCATCCTGGACGGGCGCGGGGACTGGCAGACCGGCGTCAGCCGCGGCCTCATCAAGACCCGCTGCGATCGCAAGGCCTATTTGCGCGGCGCTTTTCTGGCCGGCGGCTCCGTCAATAATCCTGAGCGGGATTATCATTTGGAAATAACTGTAAACAACATGCCCCTGGCGAAAGATCTGCAATCCATATTGCGCGGTTTTCGCCTCAAAGCGAAAATAAGCGCCCGCAAAAACACCTATGTCGTATATATTAAGGAAAGCGAACATATCTTTGAATTCCTGGCTCTGGTGGGCGCGCATCAGGCTCTTTTCGCCTTTGAGGACGCAAGGATCCTCAAAGGGATGCGCAACCAGGTCAACCGCCTGACCAACTGCGAGACGGCCAATCTGGACAAAACGGTGAGCGCGGCGGTGCGGCAGGCGGAAAATATCCGCCGCATCGCCGCCAGCGGCGGTCTCGGCCGTTTGCCGGCCGGCCTGCGGGAAATAGCCGAACTGCGCCTGGCCCGCCCGGATTGCACTTTGAAAGAACTGGGTGAAATGCTGACGCCCCCGGTGGGCAAATCCGGCGTCAATCACCGGCTGCGCCGCATAGAGGAGATCGCGGGCGATATCTAAAGGCGTCTCTAAATCACATAGTCAAAACTCTGAAAGACCCTGGCCAGGAATTGTTTGGTTCGTTCATGCACCGGATTGATAAACAGGTCGCGCGGCGGCCCCTGCTCCAAAACCAGCCCGTTGTCGAGAAAGACCACTTCGTCCGCGATTTCCCGCACAAAATCCATTTCATGCGAGACTATGAGCATGGTTTTGCCTTGTTTGGCCTGCTTGCCGATGACCACCAGCACTTCGCCGATCATCTCCGGATCCAGGGCGGACGTCGGTTCGTCCAGCAAAATCACCTTGGGTTCCAGGGCCAGAGCCCGCGCGATGCCCACGCGCTGCTGCTGGCCGCCGGAAAGCTGCCGGGGGTAATAGTTCATGCGGTTGGCCAAGCCGACTTCGCTTAGATAATGCTCGGCGGCTTCGCCGGCTTCTTTTTCGCTCAGCCGTTTGACCTGCACGAGCCCTTCCATGACGTTTTCTTTGGCCGTGCGGCCGCGAAACAGGTTAAACTGCTGAAACACCATCGCCGTGCCGCGCCGTAAGGCCAGGACGTCTTTTTTATGCGCTTGATCGGCCTGGATCACCAGTTCGTCCAAGGTGATAGTCCCGCTGTCAGGTTTTTCCAGATAATCGAGGCAGCGCAGGAAAGTGGACTTTCCGGAACCGGAAGGCCCGATGACGGCGATGACTTTGCCGTCGGGCACAGTCAGATCAATACCGCGCAGGACGACGGTTTTGCCGAAGCTCTTTTTCAGAGCGGTCACCTGCATCAAGAGAGAGCGCCTCCTTCCCCGGGGGCGGGGACGGCGTTCTTGTAGACCGCGCCGTCTTTCATTATGAGGGCGATATTATCGGGTTCGGCCAGTATCGCCAGGTCTTCGGCCGGATTGCCGCGCACAAACAGCAGATCGGCGAAAGAACCCGTTTCCAGCACGCCGATTTTCCCTTGCGGATATGGGTTTTGGCTCGTGGATAATTTCAGCAGTTCATGGGCGCCGCCGGTGGCGCTCACCAAACCGTTGTGACTGCCGAAGCGTTTTTTGTAAGCGCGAAAATCCCGCAGCTGCCCGGCGGCGATGAATTCCAGGCTGAAACCGACGTCCGTGCCGAAGACGATCGGCAGATCGAAGCGATTGATCAATTCCGTCGCCTGGACCGGGTTGCGCGACATGGCGATATACTCGTCGTCAAAGGGATTGGGCGGTTTGAGCGCGCGCGGCGGTTCCGGGCCGCCTTTCGGCGCTTCGCCGTCAAACTGCGGGCAGGGGCAGACCCAGATGCCCTGGGCCTGTATGACGCGGGCGGTTTCCTCGTCCATGAAAGTGGCGTGTTCAAAACTCCTGACCCCGGCCTGGGCCGCGCGCCGCATAGCCGCCGGCGTATAAATATGCGCCATGACATAAGTGCCGAAATCCGCGGCGGCGTCCACCGCAGCCCGCATTTCCTCCAAAGTGAATTGCAAAGTGCGGATCGGGTCGTAACGTGAGGAAAAACCGCCGCCCGCCATCAGTTTGATTTGCGAGGCGCCGAGGAATAGCTGTTCCCGCGCCGCTTTCAGCATTTCCGCCGCCCCGTCCGCGATGACGCAGGCGCCGGAACGTATGCGGGGCGACATATCCACGCTTTGGGCCCGGCTGCCGCGCCCGTCCCCGTGTCCGCTGGTTTGAGAGATATAGCCGTTGGAGGGAAAAACGCGCGGGCCGGGGATTATGCCGTTATCAATACATTTTTTGACGCCGTAAGTTACGCCGCCCGCGTCGCGCACGGTGGTAAAACCTTTGAGCAGCATGATTTCCGCCACTTTGGCGGCGCGGACCGCCACTTCGTCCAGCCGCATCCGGTCCAGATCCGTCGAATGCCAGGACAAATGGACATGGGCGTCCACCAGCCCGGGAATAACGGTATAACCCTGAGCGTCATAAATATTGTCAAAATTTTCCAAAGAAATGTCGCCGGAGATGATCTCCCGGATAAGGTTATCTTCGATCACTATGCCGGCTTGTTCATGCAGCCGCTTGTTTTTGCCGTCAAAAAAGTCGGCGTGACGAATCAGCGTGCGCACGTCGGTTCACCTCGTTTCATATCACAGTCCCTAAACATTGCGCTCGTACATCTTCATTATATTGTCGTCCGGATCCTCCTCTTCCGGCGTGGTCAGCTCGCTTCGCCGGAGCCGGCGCTCGATCAGCAAGGCGAGTTTGCCCGTGAAAAAGCACACGACCCAATAGATTATCGCCACGTCGATATAGACCTCGATAAAGCGCATGCCGCGCGAACCCTGGATACGGGCCGACGCCATGATATCGATGACGGAAACCGTAAAAGCGAGCGAGGTTCCTTTGATCAGGCCGATGATCTGATTGCCGAGGTTGGGAACGGCGATGATCAGCGCTTGCGGGGCGATGACGCGCTTAAATGTCTGCAGCGCGGTCATGCCTATGGAGTGGGCCGCCTCGATTTCCCGTTTGTCCACCGCCTCGATGGCGGAACGGATGGCCACGGAGTTGAAAGCCGCGTCATTCAGGCCGAGAGCCACGAACGCGTAGACGAGCGGGGGAATGGAATTGGTGTTGAAAGCCGTGCCGAATTGCCGGTTCAGGCCCTCCAGCATGAGGGGGATGCCGAAATAAGTGAGATAAATCAGCACCATGAGCGGCGTCCCCCTGATAAAAGCGACGTAACCCTGACCGAGTTGCTTGAAGACCGGGATGTTATGGATTTCCGAGAGCGCGATGGCCAGCCCCAGCACAAGCCCGATGATCATGGCGATGAAAGTTATTTCCAGTGTCACCGGCAGATAGCGCAATATTCTCGGAAACGCGTCCACCATAAAGTCGAAATCAAATAATTTGCCCATAACGATCCTTCTTGCCGACAGTTCCTGAATTAATCGAATTGAACGGGTATGGCCGAGTTGACCTGATCCATGATTTCCTGCGCGTGGTCGCCGTAGAATTCCTCAAAAATGCTGAGCAGCGTGCCGTCGTCTTTCAGTTCCTGCAAAACGACGTCGATTTTTTCCTTGAGTTCCGTCTGGTCGGGATGATAGACCAGATAAGCGCCGTCGCCGGCGTTCAGTTCGTGACCGTTAGGGATCGGGAAATAATCCAGCTCAATGCCATAGGTTTTGTAAAAATTATCCAACCCGACGACACTGCTGTCGGCCGCGTCATATTTGCCGTTGCTGGCGCCGAGGAGCGCCGAGTTTATGTCAATGCCGTACTGCATGTTCACCGGGTTATCCTTGGCCTCGGTCTCGTTGTATTTTTCAAAATAAAGTTCCGCCAGAGCGCCGTCGCCGACAAAAGGCATGGTTTTACCCTTCAGATCGTCCATCGTCTGGATATCCGTGCGGCCTTTCTGGAAAGCGATGACCGGCAGACTCCGGTTATGGGGTTTATCCCCGTAGAGGTACTTCGCCAGACGTTCCGGATTTTTGCCGATGTTATGCGCGATCATCTGGATTTTATTCGTGTCCACGGCGATGAACAACGTCACCAGATCGGCCACATACCACTCGTATTCGTATTCCGGCAGGCGGTTGAATATTTCCTCCGTCAATCTGACGTCCACCCCGGTCAGATTATTGTCCTCATCGTAAAAAGTGACCGGATAAATAAGCCCGGAGGTGCCGACGAGGATCTTGGTTTTTTCCGGCGCCGCCGCTTCGCCGCCCTGAGCGGAATTTTGCTGGGGAGTGTTCTCCGTGCCGGCAGGAGCCGCGCCGCCGCTGACTGAGCCGCCGCAGGCGCTGAGAACCAAAAGCGCCGCGATGATGAGAGTGAAAAGATACAGGTGGCCCGGTTTTCTCTGTAGCATGTGTACATTCCTCCTGAATAAAATTTTTCTCCCTGGACGGGGAAGATCATAGAAAAATATATTAAACATATATGTTTTCTATGAGACTCTCTTTATTATGCACATCAGTTTTACTCCTGTCAAGCTTTTTTTGGGATGATTTTTTTGGGGGGTGATCTCCCCCTGTTCCCTTTCCTTCTCTCCCCGCCGTCATTCCGGCTTCATGCCGGAATCCATTCCCCTTAACCCTTCCCTTCTCTTCCCGTCATTCCCCTTAACCCTTCAGAATGGAACATGGATTCTGGGACAAGCCCAGAATGACGGGAGAGCGAATGGTGTAATGACAAATTTGTGGGTAAGGGCTGGTTGCGACCCGCCCCGCACCATATTGAAACGGATTTCCGTAGGGGCGGATGGCAATCCGCCCGTGGTCCCTGTTCCGTCCATTTGCGTGGCGCGGGGAAATCGCGGGACGGGGCGACTGCCATCGCCCCTGCGATTTGATGTACGATTACATGAATGTGGCTGGGCATCTTGCTTTCCCCCATTTTTTTGACATGCGCCCATTGGAGATAGTTTCCATTGGAGATAGTTTCCTTGACAAACAGGCGGGAAATCCGTATTATATTGTTTTATACGGCGTCTTTCGCCGGGGAGGAAAATATGTTTCGTTACATTTTACGGCGTTTGATCTTTCTGGTTTTTCTCATGGTTGGCGTGACCATCGTGGTTTTTTTGCTGTCCCACGCCGTACCCAGCGATCCGGTGGTCGCCAACCTCAGTCAGCGCAACCTGGGCAATCCGGAGATGGTGGCGGCTTTTCGCGCTAAATGGGGCTTGGATCAGCCCCTTTATCGCCAGTATTTTACATATATGTCAAATCTTGTCCAGGGGGACCTTGGGCTTTCTATCAGGACGCAGCGGCCCGTCGCCGCCGATCTGGCCCGTTATTTCCCCGCGACTATCGAACTGGCCGCGTTCGGCATCCTGTTCGCCACTTTGTTCGGCGTCTTGTTCGGCGTCATTTCCGCCATTCGCCGCAATACCTTCGCCGATCATCTCCTGCGCGGCGTCTCCGTGTTCGGCGTTTCCGTCCCTTCGTTCTGGCTGGCTCTCATCATGCTGTTCATTTTTTACCTCGGGTTTGGCGTCGCGCCCGGTCCGGGACGCATCTCCCCGCGCGTTTCCCCGCCCGAGACCTGGTCGGGCCTTTATACGCTGGACGCCCTGCGCATGGGAGACTGGACTCTTTTAGGCGACGCGCTCAGTCATCTCGTGCTGCCGGGCATTTGTCTCGGCATGTTCACTATGGGCCTGATCACGCGCACCACCCGCTCCAGTTTGCTGGAAGTCCTCTCGCTGGATTTTATCCGCACGGCGCGGGCCAAGGGTTTGGCGGAAAAAAACGTCATCCGCAAACACGCTCTCGGTAACGCCTTGATCCCCGTCGTTACCGTCATCGGCGTCGGGTTTGGCAATCTCCTGTCCGGCATGGTGTTCGTCGAAACAATTTTCGCCTGGCCCGGCATCGGGCAATACGCGTATCAGTCGGCAAAAAACCTTGATTTTCCCGCTATTGTCGGCGTATCGCTGCTCATCGCCGTCAATTACGTTCTGATCAATCTCATAGTGGACATCCTCTACGGTCTGCTTGATCCGCGCGTGAGGTATGATCGATGATCAGATCGCTCTTGCGCCGCAACCGCCTGTTCACCATCGGTTTAGCCTTGTGCGCCTTCTGGGTCCTGATCGCTCTGCTGGCGCCGCTGATTTCGCCTTATGATCCGCTGGGGCAGGATATGTCGGCCCGCTTCCAAAAACCCAGTCTCGCCCACATTTGCGGCACGGACAGCCTGGGGCGCGATATTTTGAGCCGGGTCCTCGCGGGCAGCCGTATTTCCATCGGCGCCGGCTTCCTGACTATTCTGCTCTCCTCCGTGGTCGGAGTCGTTTACGGCGGGATCGCCGGATATCTGGGCGGCGCGGCCGACGAGATCATGATGCGCGGGGCGGAACTCGTGCAGGCTTTTCCGACGATCATCCTCGCCATGGTCATTTCCGCCGCTCTCGGCCCCAGTCTTTTTCACACCTTATTGGCGATGGTCGTCATCTGGTGGCCCAATTACGCCCGCGTCATGCGCAGCATGGTCATCCAAGTGCGCTCCAACGAGTACGTTGAAGCGGCTAAATCGCTGGGGGCCTCCGATTTGCGCATTTTTTTCCATGAGATCCTGCCCAACAGCATCGGTTCCATCGTCGTGCTGGCTACGGTCGATTTTGGCAACGCCATTTTGCTTTTTTCCGGTCTCAGTTTTCTCGGTCTCGGTTCGCCGCCGCCCACGCCGGAATGGGGGGCGATGGTCTCCGACGGGGCCGATTATCTGAACGACTGGTGGATCGCCACTTTTCCGGGGATAGGCATCCTGACGATGTCGATGGGCGCGAATTTCATCGGCGACGGGGTCAGGGACTACCTGGATCCCAAGCTGCGGCATGAGGTTTGAAAAATCCGGCGAAAAAATCGACCGCGCGGTTCGGCGCGGCGGAAGCTGATTTCCTGCGCCGGGAAGCGGCCACGCGCTGGGGGCTCGCGCTGACGGACAGGCAGCTGGCGCAGTTCGGCCTTTTCGGCGATATGCTTCTGACCTGGAACCGGAAAATGAACCTGACGGCTATAACCGAGCCGGCGGAAATCGCGCGCAAACATTTTCTGGATTCGCTGGCTCTGCTGCCCTACGCCAAAGCCGCAACCGCTCCGTCCGCCGGTCCGCTCCTGGATCTGGGCGCCGGCGCCGGCTTCCCCGGTCTGCCGCTCAAGCTGGCCTGGCCGGAGTCGGGATGGGTGTTGGGCGATTCCTTAGGGAAACGCCTAATTTTTATCGAGACCGTTATCCTCGCCCTCGGCCTGAGCGGAGCGCGAACTTTGGCGGGCCGGGCCGAGGATTGGGGGCGCGGCGTTCTCTGGCGCGGGCGTTTTGCCTGTGTGACTGCCCGCGCGGTGGCGCCGCTGCCTGTATTGACCGAGTACGCTCTGCCGCTGCTTCGTCCGGGCGGGGTCCTCTTGGCGGCCAAAGGGCCGGCCGCCAAGGAGGAAGCGGATCAGGCCGGCCGGGCGCTCGCGCTCTGCGGCGGGGAAGTGCGGGAGATAGCGGATTGCGCGCCGGCGGGCGACAGCCCCCGTTTTTTGGTCGTCGTCGTCAAAACGCGGGAAACGCCGGACTTGTACCCCCGGCCGCCCGGCCGCCCTAAAAAGAGGCCGTTGTAGAGAGAACAGCGATTGCCGCCCGCTGATCAATGATCGACGATCAAGAATTTTTTATTAAATCCATTTTTTCTACTTCCATTTTTCGACCTTTTTCGCTATAATAAAACAAGATCGTATACGGTCGCCAATTTTTTCATTTGAAGGGAGACTGAACTCATGAATCGTCGCAAGCCATTCGTTTTCCTGCTTTGCCTCTTGTGCCTGCTAATTCTGCCGGTTTTGCCCCTGTTGGGAGCGGAAAACGGCGCGGGCGGCGCTCTAGGCGCGGAAGGCGAAGAAGCGCACAGTGTTCTCGGCTTGGAATTACCCGTTTGGAGCGTTATCCCCTTCGTAGGCATGCTTCTTTCGATCGCGATTTTTCCGCTTGCGCGTCCGCATTGGTGGGAAAAACATCTGCTTCATGTCGCCCTTTTTTGGTCCGCTGTTTTTCTGGTCCCGTTCGCTTTCGGCTTCGGCGTCGGCGAAGCGGCCTTTGAACTCCTGGAAATCGTACTTTTAGATTACTTACCGTTCATCGTTTTGCTCTGGGGCCTGTTCGCCGTGGCCGGCGGCATCGCTTTGACCGGCACTCTGGCCGGGTCGCCGCGGGTCAATATCGTCCTGCTCCTGATCGGCACGGCGCTCGCCAGCTGGGTGGGCACGACCGGCGCCAGTATGCTGCTCATCCGGCCGGTTCTCCGGGCGAACAAATGGCGTGAGAAAAAAGCCCACATCGTCGTGTTTTTCATCTTCCTCGTCTCCAATATCGGCGGATGTCTGACGCCGGTCGGCGATCCGCCGCTTTTCCTCGGCTTCCTGCGCGGAGTGCCTTTCTTCTGGACGATGAAACTTGTGCCGGTGCTTCTTTTTAACGTCGTGCTTCTGCTCGCCGCTTTCTTCATCATGGATACGTTTTTCTACAAAAAAGAACTGGCCGCGGGCCGCGGGCCGGAGACCACAGAAGCCAAAGAGCCTCTGCGCATAAAAGGCGCGCACAATCTGCTCTTTCTCGGACTGATCGTTTTCGCCGTTATCCTGAACGGCATAGTGACGCCCTTGCCCTTTTTCTCCGACCAGGCGACCGGCGAACTGCACGGCATACCGATTTACGCCGGGATAGTCCTGCCTTTTAACAGTATTTTACAAATACTGCTCATTTTATTGGCCGGCGGGCTTTCGGTCGCTACGACGAAGAAAACCTACCGGGAGATGAATCATTTCACCTGGGGGCCGATCCTGGAAGTGGGCTGCCTGTTCATCGGCATCTTCATCACGATGATCCCGGCGCTGGCCATCCTCAACGCTCGCGGCGGCGAGCTGGGCCTGGTGAATCCGTGGCAGTTTTTCTGGGCGGCGGGGGCGCTCTCCAGTTTCTTGGATAACGCGCCGACTTATCTCGTGTTTATGACGACCGCCGGTTCCCTCGGCGCGGTGGAAGGTCTGTCCACCAGCGTCGGGGTCATCGCGGAACAGATTTTGCTCGCCGTTTCAGCCGGAGCGGTGTTTATGGGCGCTAACACCTATATCGGCAACGCGCCGAACTTCATGGTGCGCTCCATCGCGGAAGAAAACGCCGTCAAGATGCCCAGCTTCTTCGGGTATATGGGCTGGTCGCTCTGCTGTCTCATCCCGCTGTTTATCATCGATACTTTTGTCTTCTTCCTGCGCTGATCCTGCGTTAATTCTGCGCTAACCCTATGGAAATTCCACGAAAGATATGCTATACTCTGTTTGCGTGAGGCGCGACAGGAGCCGCCGTCACGGCGGTTCCTGTCATTTTTTTGAAACGCGGGGATGTAATTCATGGAATTCTCGCCAGAATTATTGGGATTAGGCGAACGAGCCCGGGCGGCGGCGCGGCGGCTGGCCTTCGCGGACACGAATGTGAAAGATCTGGCTCTGCGCGCGATGGCCGCGGCTTTACGCCAAGGTGAAACGGAGATCCTGGCCGCCAACGAGCAGGATGTGAGCGCCGCCGCCGCCCAGGGTCTGGCGGCCAGTTTGCTCAGCCGTCTGACTCTCACGCCGGAGGGGATCCGGGATATCGCCGGAGCCGTGGAAGCGGTAGCCGATCTGCCCGACCCGATCGGCGGCGGTGAGTTCTGGACGCGGCCGAACGGTTTGAAAATCGAAAAAACGCGCGTTCCCCTGGGTGTCGTCGCCATCATCTACGAAGCGCGGCCTAACGTGACGGCGGACGCGGCGGCGCTCTGCCTGAAATCCGGCAACGCCTGCATCCTGCGCGGCGGGACCGAGGCGCTCAGGAGCAATCTCGTCCTCAGCCGTCTTATCAGCGCGGCGGCGGAAAACGCGGGCTTGCCGGCCGCCTGCGTCCAGACTTTGCCCGGCAGCGACCGGGCTTATGTGGAGCAGCTCATGCGTCTTAACCGTTACGTGGACGTGCTGATCCCGCGCGGCGGCGCGGCTCTGATCCAAAACGTCGTGCAAAACTCCACCGTGCCGGTCATTGAGACGGGGACCGGCGTCTGCCACGCCTTTGTGGACGCGGCGGCGGATATGGACAAAGCCGTGCGCGTCGTTTTTAACGCTAAGACGAACAAACCCGGCGTTTGCAACGCGCTGGAAACCTTGCTCGTCCACCGGGCGGCGGCGGCGGATTATCTGCCGCGGCTGGCGGCGGAATTGCGGACAGCCGGCGTGGAAATGCGGGGCTGCCCGGAAACGCGGACTTTGATCCCGGACGCGCTGGCGGCGACGGAAGCGGACTGGCGCACGGAATACAACGACTTCATCCTCAGCATCCGGGTGGTCGCCGATCTGGATGAAGCCCTCGATCATATCTACCGCTACGGCACCAAACACTCGGAGACCATTCTGACGGAGGATTGCGCGGCGGCGCGGCGTTTTCTGCGGGAAACGGACGCGGCGGCCGTATACCTCAACGCGTCAACGCGCTTCACCGACGGCGGCCGATTCGGTTTTGGCGCGGAGATCGGCATCAGCACGCAAAAACTGCACACCCGCGGGCCGATGGGCCTGACGGAACTGACGACTATAAAATATGTGGTTTACGGCGACGGGCAGATCGTGTAGGAGGTGAGTGAAAATTGAGTCTCGACGTCATCCGGCGGGATTTGGCGGCCGCCGCGCTGCCGGCCGTTTACCTCTGGCACGGCGAGGATCGCCACACGATACTTGAGGCGCTTGGCCTTTTGCGCGCGCGTTTTCTGGCGGACGACCCCTCCGGCAGTAATATGGAATTATTTGCTAGCAAGGGTTATTCGCCGGAAGACGTGGTGGCGGCGGCCCGCACGACCGCTTTTTTTTCTGCGCGCCTCATCGTCGCTGACAATTTTACTTATTTCAAACGGGAAAAAAATGACGCGGACAAGAGTGAGGGCAAAAGTAAAAGCAAGAGTAAAAGCAAGAACGCGGCAAACGATGATGCTTTCCTCGACTACTGTCAGGCGCCCAACCCGGATAATTGCCTGCTTTTCATCGCCGCCGGCATAGATCGGGGCCGGCGGCTTTATAAGGAGATCGTCAAAAACGGCAAAATCGTCGAATTCGCCTTGCCGCAGGGCGAGGCCTGGACGCCCTGGTGCGTGAGCGAAGCGGCGGCGCGGGGCAAAAATATGAGCGCGGCCGCGGCGAAATTCCTCCTAAACTGGTCGGGACACAGCACGGGACTTTTAGCCGGCGAGCTGGATAAACTGGCTCTTTACAGCGAAGGACCGGAGATCAAGACAGAGGACATCCGGGCCGTCTGCGTCCCGCGCCCGGAAACCACGGTATTCGCCATGCTGGATGATTGGGCCGCCGGGCGGATCGGCCCTTCTTTGCGCAAACTGGATGAAGTATTAGGGCAGGACTACTATCTGCAGGTGTTCGGCATGATAGTCCGCCATATCCGCCTTTTGCTCGCCGCCGTGCTGGTGCGCGCCCGCCGCGGCGACGTCAAGGATTTTATGGCTGCCGCCGGCGTGAAAAGTCCTTATGAGGCCGGTAAAATTTTTCGCCAGAGCAGCCGTTTTACGGAGACGCGCCTTGCCGGCCTGATGGAGAACTGTCTGCGCACGGAGACGGCGCTGAAATCAAGCGGCGGCGACCCGCAGACTTTGCTGGAAATACTGCTGCTGAAATAAAAGGACTTCGCGGATCATGGATGAAACGAAACTCACATATCAACGGCTGAGACACTTGCTGTACTATTATCTGCACAGGGGAGGCAACAGGACGGTCTCCGCCGCGGCTTCTTTTTTCGGCGTCAGCCGGCAAAACGCCCGCAAAGTATTCGCGCAATTGAGCGATAACGGGTATTTGGAGAAAGACGACAGCAAAGTAAGCCTGACGCTCAAGGGACTGGAAGTCATACGCGAACAGCGCGGCTATCTGGAAGAAATTGGCATAGCGTTTGAGGCGGCTTTTGGTTCGCCGCCGGCCGAGGCCTGGCTGGACGCTTTTCAGGTCATCCACGCCCTTCCGAATGAGAAAGCCGCTTATATCGCCAAGGGCGCGACCTTCCTGCGGGCCTTTACCACGCTCCGCGCTCTCGGCGCCGACACTTTTAACGCGGATATCCTGCGCGGCAGATTCGGTATATTTCCAGCGAGTTTCACTGTATATAAAAAAGGCGGCGCAGGTGTTTCCATGGGCGATCAGGGGTTTCGCAACCCCGCCCGTCTCATCATCGGCGCCGATGGCGAAGCGGCGCTGGAGCTGACGACTAAGACTTTTCGCTACGAAAGCCTGGCGGACGGGAAAAACTTGCGCGGCGCTCTGAAGCAGCTCTGGTTCAAGATGGGAGAAGAATGGCTGGTGGCGCCGGAAGCTCAGGGACGCCGCCTTATACCGGGCGGCGCCTTGCGTCTGGACATCGGATCCGGCAGATGCAGCGGCACGGTACAAATTG
>JAISEW010000218.1 GCA_031263945.1 Gracilibacteraceae bacterium
ATTTACCGGAAAACATTCCTGTTAAATTGTCAAAAGTTAAAGCATCCGCAGTAAAAACTCGTTTTCCGCCGGGGAGAGGGAGCTTTTTTCCGGTTTCAGCAAAAAGAATACATAGTCAAAATCGGCGCGGCGGGTCCTGAGCGGCACCAAATTAATGCCGTACTGCTCCGGGATCTTGTTGGCCGTGGTTTTTTCCTCCATGGCAAAACCGATGGCGGCGCCGCCGGCGATGGTCTGCCAGAAAAGGTGCATGTTGCTCGTGGAAAGCACAACATTAGGCTCGCCGCAGCGTTTCAGAATATCGATGCCGCAGGGCACGTCGTCGTCCTGATATTCAAAACTGACAAAGGGATATTTCAGCACCTCCCGGACCGAGGTGGATTTCTGGCGGCTGAGCGGCATAGTCCGGCTGACGCAGACCACCAGCCGGTCCGGCCTGGATTTTACGACTTTCAGCCCCATCTCCCCATAGGCGTCCTCGCTGAACACTCCGGCCTGCTCTAAGAGCAAAGCGCAGCTCTTGCTGTCCGCGGGCAAGGACTTCAATATCTCGCTCCGGGGTTTGCTGCTGAAGGTGATCTGGAAATTGGGATGTTCGCGGCAGAAGTCCGTGGCCCGCCGGCTGAATATCTCCTGGTTGAGGCTGTAAGTCGTATAAAAATTCAGGCGGCATTCATCCCGCTGCTGCCGGCCCCAATTCCGCAATTCCTCCATCCGGGCGATGATCTCCTCCGCCACCCGGACAAAAGCCTCGCCGTCGGGAGAAAGGGTGACGCCGGTCGACGAGCGGCGCAAAAGGGAAACCTGACATTCCTGTTCCAGCTTGCGGATGGCGCTGCCCAGGCTCTGAGGCGAGACATAGATCCGCTGAGCTGCCTGATTCAGGGATTTTGTCCGGCTGACTTCCACAAGGTACTGTAATTGTTCCAGCTGCAAAGCCGCCCCTCCTTCCGGTTTTCGCTGCTGTATCCATTATAATTATAACCTCCGGCGCGGCGGCAGACAACTTTTTTCTCATTTTTCCCATAAGTCTGAAACTTATGCGTTGACCAAACGCCGAATACAAACGGTTCTTCTTATGGCCGCCATTTCATTTTATAATGATTGCGCCGGAAAGATTTCATAAATAAATAAAGCAAGGAGGTTCTACATGGCTGACACCCCTAACGGCGGCGCCGGCGTGCTCCAAGGCAAAGCGGGCTCCTCGCCGGAAGCGAAAAGAGTCCTGATTTTCTTTGCCATCATCCTGGCCGGCTGTCTCCTCTCTATGGCCGGCGGTTTTGCCGGCGTCACCCCCTTCGGCGTCCGTCTCCTTTTCCTGTTCTTTGCCGTCATCTACGGCTGGAGCGTCACCATGGACCCATGGCCCAGCTGGGCCGCCCTCGTCCTCATGCCTCTGCTGGACGGGATCTTCCACGGGATCACCGTCGCGGAAAACGCCCCCGGCGGCATAGCCGACATCATCACTTACGGCAACCTGATGCTGGGCGGCTGGGGTTCCGACACAGGCCTGTTCATGATCATGATCTTCATCATCATCGCTTTCTTTGAACTGGTGGGCCTGCCAAAATTCATCGCCTCCTGGGTCCTTTCCCGGAAGATCCTCCAAGGAAGGCCTATGCTGTTCCTTTTCGCCCTCTGTTTTACTTCTTACATTCTCTGCGCGATGATCAACATCTTTGTCGGCGTTCTGATGCTCTACCGCATCATTCAGAGCGTCTCCGCCACCCTCGGCTATGAGCGCGGGGACAAATTCCCCACCATCGTCATGTTCGGCATCGGCATGACGGGGGCCCTCGGCCTCTCCGCCTTCCCCTGGAGCTTCAACTCCATCGTCCTCATCGGTTTCTTCAACAATATGCTGGGTTACCAGATGAACATGCTGAAATTCATCAGCTTCTCCGTCCCTTACGCCGTTCTGGCCATCATCTTTTACCTGGTCGTGGCAAAATTCATCCTCAAACTCGACACCAGCCGCCTGAAAAACCTTGACCCCGATTTTATCAAAGCCGAAGACCGCCAGGCCTCCACCCCGGTCAAAATCGGGCTGCTGGCTTTGCTGGCCCTTGTAGTCCTGCTCCTGCTGCCCTCCTTCCTCCCTCAAACATCCACCCTCTACCTGATCCTTAACGGCATGGGCAACGCCGGCCGCCTGATCCTGATCTTCGCCGTGCTGGTCCTCATTAACATCGGCACCAGAAAACTCTTTGATTTTCAGGAGCTGGCCCAAAAAATCAACTGGGGCGCCATCGCGGTCTGCGTCATCGTCATCCCGCTCGGCAGTTTTATCGTCAACCCGGCCACCGGCATCTCCGCCGCTCTCGGGCAGCATGTGCTGCCGCTGCTGAACGGTCTTTCCCCCTTCGCTTTTGCCGGCGCCATCGCCTTTCTTGTGATAATTATCACAAACGTCCTGGCCAACATGCCGGTGTGCATGATGTTCGCCCCCATGGCCATGCAGGCGGCGGCCACCTACGGTTTCGCCAACGAGCAGCTGGCTTTCTTGCTCATCGTCTCCTGCACCATCGCCTGGATGCTGCCCTCGGCCTCTCCCGCCGGCATTATCCTCTACGTTTTCAGCGACGGTTATCTGAAAGTGCGGGACATCCTCGTCATCGGCACAGTGGCCATCTTCTGCTGCTTCGCGGCCCTGATGCTGGTTTTTGGCACTATCGGTCAGGCTCTGTTTTGAGTTTGAGCGTCCCCCTGCATCACATAACAGAGGAGGTATTCTTATGACACGTCACCCCGGCGCCGCCCGGAAGCGCCCGCTCCTGTGTTTCCTGCTGATCTTGCTCCTGATCCTGACAGCTTCCCCGGCCTTTGCCGTGGAATATGACCGGATCGCCGGCGCCGAGCGGATCGCCACCGCTTTGAACATCGCCGCCCAGGGCTGGACCGAGGCCCCAGCAGTCATTATCTGTCCGGCGGAAACGGAACATCTCGTGGATTCTCTGGTGGCGGCGCCTTTGGCCGGCCAGGAAAACGCCCCCATTCTCCTGACCGCCAAGACCAGCCTCGCCCCTGAGGTCAAAGCCCGCGTCCAGACTTTGGGCGCCGGGAAAGTCTATACCATCGGCGCGGTCGCTGACTCGGTGGTAAGCGAACTCCGCGCCATTCCCGGCCTCACTGTGGAAAAACTCTCCGGCCTGGACCGCCGGGCCACGGCGGCGGCGGTGGGCGCCAAGCTCACCGCCGTGAACGGGACTTTTGTCGTCGGCTATAATTCCCTCGCTGACGCGGTCTCCATTGCCTCTTTCGCGGCCGCGAACCGCTACCGCGTCGTCATTTCCAGTCCCGGCGGCCAAGCGTCGCCCGCGCAGCTCGTCTCGCCGGTGTATCTCATCGGTGACAGCGGCGCCGTCGCCGATGTGGCGGGGGGCGTCCGTCTCGGCGGCGGCGGCCCTTTCGCCACCAACGCCGCTGTCGTCGCCGCCCTGCCCTTTAAGACGGACCAGATCTATCTGGCCAGCGGCGTCACTTTGGCGGAAGCCCTGACCGCCGCGCCTCTGGCGGCCAGATCCGGGGCGGTCATCGCCCTGAGTGACGCGTCCGGGGTGTCGCTCACCGGCACCGAAGCCGCGAAGAAGTACTCAGCCGCCGTGAAAATAACGGTGATCGGCGACCTGAGCGGCGTGCCCCAGGCGGCGGCGGAAGCGCTGGCCCAGGCGGCCGCTCCGGCCGTCGCACCGCCTGCCGGCGGCGGGGGAGGCGGAGGTTACACCGCGCCCCGCGCTTACACGAATATTCCCTTTGATCTCGGCGCGGAAATAGCCGCTCTTGACGCCAAGAACACGGGCTATACCACGCCTGCGGCGGCGAACCCCGGTTTCAGCGCGGCCGATGAATTTGGCGCCACCGGCGTCTTTCTCGTTCCCGCCGCCGCGGATCCCGCGAACTCCGCAGACCCGGCGGAACTCTTTCTCAACGCGATGGTGGCCGGGAACGCGATTATTTTCAGCGGGAATATCGCGAGCGCGGAACGCTGGCTGGGCGGCGTCAAGATAGGCGCCCTCCCTGTAAGCGGCGGCGCTTTCTCCTTCACCCCTGAGACCATCAACGCGAAAAGCCCGGTTGACGAGGTGATCTATATCACCCGCGGCGACGCCGAGGTTTTCAAGATCCACACTTTACACGAGAAAACGCATGATTTTACCATCATCGGCGGCGGTGAGTCGGAGGCGGGCGTCTACACCTTCGTGACCGACGACAACGTTCTCTACAGAGTCAATACCGCGGGTGACATCGTGTATTTCCGCTTCTACGGCCCCAATACCGGCGCCATGAAGAATTTCCAGGCCCAGGATACCGCCGACGGCCGCCTGTACACCTACCATGTTCAGACCAACGACGCCCGCAGCACCAGCGGTTACAACAGCGGCATGTATGTGGTCATGGACGCGAACTATAAGGAAATCGACTATATCACCCTCATGCCCAACAGCGAGAAAAATCACACGCACGGGGAAGGCTATCTGGATATGCACGAATTCGTCATGTACGGTCTGGATGACTGGTTCGCCCTGAGTTACACCCAGCTCAAGGCGGAAAATCTGGCCGGCAAAGGCATCGGCGGCGGCAATTCGGCTTTTGTCTGGGCCTGCATTTTCCAGGAAGTGCGGGGAGGCAAGGTCGTGCGGGAATTTAATTCCGTTGACTATCCGGAACTCTATGACGCTTCTATCGAGTCGAACGACTACGCCGGCAGTTCGGCTTCGACCCCCGGCTATGGCGAAACAGGCGGTTATCAGGACTACGCCCATGTCAACAGCCTGTTTATCAACGACAGTGACAATAGTTTTATCGCTTCCTTCCGCAATCTCAGCGCCGTGATCAAATTCAACCGCTCCACGGGGAATATTGTCTGGATCCTCGGCGGCAAAGCCAATCAGTTCACATTGGCCGCCGGTTCCCCGGATCCGGCTTTAAGCGACGGCTTCTGGTTTCGGGCCCAGCATGACGCCAAGTATGTACCCTGGAGCTATGCCGGCAACGCGACCACCGTGTCCCTCTTTGACAACCATACGGGATTGAATAACAGCACCCGCCTTATGGAATTCACGCTGGACGAACGGCGGAAAACCGCTTTTGCCAGCCTCATCGTCGCCGGCGCCGATTTTGACGACGCGACGGGCTCCACGCACTGGGCCACCCATTGCGCCAGTTATACCCGGACTTCGTCGGGCTTTGGCCTGGGCGGTTGGGGACTGAACACCGGCCTGATGAATTCCGGTGATCCCCGGGCCATTTTTA
>JAISEW010000178.1 GCA_031263945.1 Gracilibacteraceae bacterium
TTCCGATCTCGTCCACCATATGCTCCAGCACGCGCGGCCCGGCCACGGCCCCGTCCTTGGTCACGTGGCCGACCAGAAAAACGGTGATTTCATTTTCCTTCGCCAATTGCAGGAAAGCGGCCGCGCTCTCTCTGACCTGCCCGACGCCGCCCGGCGACGAATCCAGGGTTTCCACAAAAACCGTCTGGATGGAATCGACAAATACCGCCCTGTAATCTCCGGCCAGCGTTTCTTCCTTGATGAGACGGAAGGATGTTTCTGTTAAAATATGGAGTTCGGCGGCGGCCAGACCCAGCCGTTCCGCGCGCAAACGGATCTGGCGCGCCGATTCCTCGCCTGATACATAAAGCACCTTTTGGCTGCGCGCCAAAAAAGCCGCCGTCTGCAGCACCAGAGTCGATTTACCGATACCGGGGTCGCCGCTGAGGAGGAGGAACGAACCCGGCAAAAACCCGCCGCCCAGCACGCGATCCAGCTCGCGGCTGCCGCTGGGCGTCCGCTCCCCCTCCTCCATAGCCACGGCGGAAAGCGGCACGGGCCGCGCCGCCGCTTTCCGTCCGCGGACTTTGGGCCCGGTTTTGGGGACCGCGGTCTCCGCCAAAGTGTTCCAAGCGCCGCAAGCCGAGCATTTGCCGTGCCAGCGATAACTCTCATGCCCGCATTCACCGCAAACATACACGGTTTTCTCTTTTGTCATAAAGTTTTCTCAATTTTCGCAAATTTCAGAATATTATCCTGCTCATCATAACTCACTTCGATCGCGTCTCCGGTCGAAAATTCACCGGCCAGGATCTTTTCTGAAAGCGGGTCTTCCACCATTTTTTGGATGGCCCGGCGCAGCGGCCGCGCCCCGTATGTCAGATCGCCGCCTTCCCGAATGATATACTCCAACGCCTGATCCGCCGCCGTTATGACAAAACCCTGCTCCGCCGTGCGGTCGCTCACCTCCCGGAACAGAATACGGGCGATGGCTTTCATGTCGGCGTCATTCAGCTGCCGGAACACGATCGTTTCATCTATCCGGTTCAAGAATTCCGGTTTAAAAGTTCGTTTCACTTCCTCCATGATGGTGGAACTCATGGCTTTGTGGTCGCTTTTCGCGTCCCGCGCGGCCACGAAACCCAAAGTTTCTTTTTTCAGCTGCGTCGCCCCGATATTGGAGGTCATGATGAGGACCGTATTGCGAAAATCCACGGCCCGCCCCTGTGAATCCGTCAGCCGCCCGTCTTCCAATACCTGGAGCAGGATGTTGAAAACATCGGGATGCGCTTTTTCGATCTCGTCGAACAAAATAACGCTATAAGGTTTGCGCCGGACCACTTCCGTGAGCTGGCCGCCGTCGTCGTGCCCGATATAACCGGGCGGAGAGCCGACCATGCGGGAAACCGCGTGTTTTTCCATATATTCGGACATATCGATGCGCACAAGCGCCGTTTCACTGCCGAACATGGCTTCCGCCAGCGTTTTGGCCAATTGGGTCTTGCCGACTCCGGTCGGACCGAGGAAAACAAAGGAGCCGATGGGGCGTTTGGGGTCTTTCAGCCCGGAACGCGCGCGGCGAATAGCCCGGGCTACGGCGCTGACCGCCTCGCTTTGCCCGACGACGCGCTCCTCCAAAATGCTTTCCAATTTTAATAAACGGGCGCTTTCTGTTTCTTCCAGCCGAGTGACCAGCACGCCTGTCCAGCTGGAAACTATCTCCGCGATATCGCCGGGATCAACGATCAGCTGGTCTTTCTCCCGGCTGGCTTCCCAGCCTTCGCGCAAATCGGCGATCCGCGCGCGCAGTTTCTGTTCCCGGTCGCGGATGGCGGCGGCGTTTTCAAACTCCTGCCGCTTGACGGCATCCTCTTTTTCTTTTTTCAGGCCGTCCGCCTCGTCCTCCATCTCTTTGAGCCCTTCCGGCGTGGTCAGGCTTTTCATGCGCACCCGCGAAGCCGCTTCGTCGATAAGGTCGATGGCCTTGTCCGGGAGAAAACGGTCGGAAATGTAGCGAATAGCCAGCTTCACCGCCGTGTGAATAGCTTCGTCCGTTATTTGCACCCGATGATGGGCCTCATAGCGGTCACGCAGACCGGCGAGAATGGCGACCGCCTCTTCTTCCGTCGGCTCGCCCACATTGATCGGCTGAAAACGGCGCTCCAAAGCGGCGTCTTTTTCGATATGCTTGCGATACTCGTCAAGCGTCGTCGCGCCGACGCACTGGATCTCTCCGCGCGCCAGAGCCGGTTTCAGTATATTGGCGGCGTCGATCGCTCCTTCCGCCGCTCCGGCGCCGATGAGCGTATGCAGCTCGTCGATAAAAACGATCACGTTATTGGCGGAGCGGAGTTCTTCCAGCACGCGCTTCATGCGCTCCTCAAATTCCCCCCGGTATTTCGTGCCGGCCACTATGCCGGAAAGATCCAGGGCCAAAACCCGTTTGTCCAGCAAAAGCTCCGGCACGTCACCCTCGATGATGCGCTGCGCCAGACCTTCCACAATGGCCGTTTTGCCGACGCCCGGCTCGCCGATCAGCACCGGGTTATTTTTTGTGCGCCGGCTCAAAACCTGGATGACGCGCTCGATTTCCTGCCGCCGGCCGACCACCGGGTCGAGTTTGCGTTCCTCGGCCATGATCGTCAGATCGCGGGCGAACTCATTCAGGGCGGGCGTATTGCCGTAAGGACCGCCTCGCCCGTTGTAGGAGCCGGCGCCCAGGGCCGGCGGCAGTCCCTCGATTTCGCCGCCCATGACGCGCATGACCTGTTCCCACAGTTTTTCCGGGTTGATCTTCAAGTCGGACAGGATACGGGCGGCGACGCCCTCGCCTTCCATCAGCATCCCGAGCAGCAGATGCTCCGTGCCGACATAGTTCAAACCCTGGCGCTGCGCCTCTTCCACCGCTATCTGCACCACGCGTTTCATGCGCGGCGAAGGCGAGACGGCGCCTTTGAAAGCCTCTCCCTTGCCGACGATAGTCGATATGCGCTGCTTGATCTTCGCCGGGTCGGCGTTTAAAGCGCGCAGGGCCTGAGCGGCGATACATTCTCCCTCTTCGAGCAGCGCCAATAGCAGATGTTCGGTCCCGATGACGCTATGCCCCATTTTTTGCGCGATGCTTTCCGCGATCCCCACCACTTTTTGCGCGTTTTTGGTAAAATTTTCCGGCATATGGCCTCCTTATTCTCCGTTGACGGCCGCGCGTAAATAGTCCGCCCTGGCCACATTCAATTGTTCTTCGTTCATTTCTTTTCCGCTGTTGTATCGCAGGCCCGCGGGCAGCAGATTCAGGAACAGGGCGGCAAAACTTTCGCTGTGCGGCTGCAAAAAGTTCATATCGATCCCCAGCCGGTCCTCGGAAACAAGGCGAAACGCTTCTTCCGCCGGCATGATCCTGGCATTGCCCAAGATGGCGCGCGCGCGCCACACCTTATCTTCCAGGGCGCCGCGGCCTTCGAGCATCATCTGCCGAGCCTGGTTTTCCAGTTCGCAGATCTGTCCCGTGACCGCTTCGATGCTGGCCAGCGTGTCCTCTTCCGATTTGCCGAGCGTCACCTGATTAGATATCTGGAAAATATTGCCCCAGGCTTTGGAGCCTTCGCCGTACAGACCGCGGATGGCCAGTCCCAGCGGCGACAAAGCGCTCAGTACCTGCTGCATCTGTTTGGTCATGACCAGCGCCGGCAAATGCATCATGGTGGAAACACGCATCCCCGTGCCGACGTTCGTAGGGCAGGACGTCAGGTAACCGTGGCTTTCCTGAAAAGCAAAATCCAGTTTCGCTTCCAAAAGGTCGTCCAGCTGATCCGCCAGCTGAAAAGCTTCCTGCAAAGCGATGCCGGGCAGAATGACCTGAATACGGATATGGTCTTCCTCGTTGACCATGACCGCCAGCCGGTGTTCCGGCGAAAGGGCTATGCCGCGTCCGGCGCCGAGCGCGGCCAGCGCCGGGCTGATCAGGTGCCTTTCCACCAGAACCGATTTTTCCATGTCGTCCATGTCTTTCAACGACAGATATTGCAGAGACGGCCCTTCCGTTTTTTCCGCCTCCAGCGCGGCGGCTATTTCCGCTTCGGTCTGTTCCGCCGCCTCCGCAGTAAGCGCCGGCGGAAACGGCCGGTCAGCCAGATTGCGGGCCAGCCGGACCCTTGTGCTTAAAACGATCGGATGCCGGCTTTGCGCGGTCAGCCAATGACTCCTCCGCGCCAGCACTTCAGTCATATTCACGCGCCCTCACCTCCCCGCGCCGTTTCCATGCTCCGGATACGGTCACGCAGCACAGCCGCTTCCTCAAACGCTTCCCGCCGCACTAACTCCTGCAGTTCCGTTTTAAGCGATTTCATCTCGTTTTGCCGGCGAATGTCGCTGCCGCCGCGGCGGGGAACTTTGCCCACATGGCGGCTGGCCCCGTGCAGACGGCGCAGCAGAAAATCCATTTGCGGCTCGAACGTCTCATAGCAATGATGACAACCCACCCGGCCCGCTTTTTGGATCTGCGCGTAAGTCAAGCCGCAGACCGGGCAGCGCGAAGCCGCCTGCTGCCCGTCCGGCCCGCCTTTCAGCGTAAACAGCGCCTGCATGAAGTCCGACACTAAACCGGGAAAAATCTTCGTGTTATGATACTGCTGCGCGCATTCTTTACATAAATTTATCTGCGTGGCCTGTCCGTTTTCAATTTTCGTCACCCGCACCATTGCTTCCTTTTTTTTACAATTTTGGCAGAGCATTTTATCACCTCGATTTCATTCATCCGGATTCAAGTCGTCCCGGCAGACGGTGGTGAGAACTTCTTTGAGCAGCGCCGCCCGCAGCCGCCGGGGGTGCGGCGTGAACACCGCCAGTTTTTCCGAGGTGACGCCTTTGATCAGGGCGCACTCTCTCTTGGTCAGGACTTCTTCCTCCTCCAGCCGCGCGATAATATGGCTGCATCTGTCCAGCGTCAGTTCGTCGCCGATCAGTTCTGACATGACATGCCGGAAATTGCCTTCCGCGTCCAGTCCCAGCCGCACAATGCGCAGATAACCACCGCCGCCGCGTCTGCTCTCCACCAGATAGCCCCGCTCCACAGTGAAGCGGGTGGTCAGGACATAATTGATCTGAGACGGCGCGCAGGAAAAAATATGAGCCAGCGTTCCCCGCTGCAGTACCACAAACCCTTCTGCCGTTTTGCCCAACATGTCCTTCAGGTAACGTTCGATCTTATCCGCCAGATTAGCCATTTGCCAATCACTCCGTTTCGTTTGACCATTTTTGACTTTATGACCTTCCCTGACCTTCTTATACTATAACTCATTCCGGCCGGATTTGCAAACGCTTTTTCGGAAAAAAATAAACCAGCGGTTTCTCGTCCCCGCTGGATTGCTAAATAATTTTAATTTAAAAGTTTGTATTGATCCCTGTTCAGCGCCCGGCGTACAGCAGGCAGCAAGAATAAACAAAGGCAAAGGCCCCGGCCCGTTTACAGTACTCGGCCGCCGCGGATATTTTATCCATGACGGAAACCGCCCACGCCTCCCGCGAGCGCGGCAGACCGACCGGAAACATATGATGCGCGATG
>JAISEW010000009.1 GCA_031263945.1 Gracilibacteraceae bacterium
CTCTCCGATTTTTTACTGTCCGCGCGGACCGGTAGCCGATCCGCGCGACGAAGCGCTGTTTGGGAAGCTGGTGGAGGCTGTCGGGCGTTTAGCCCGTGACCGCGGCGCGATCCTGCTGAAGATCGACCCGGACATCCCAGCCCGGGACGAGGATTTCGAGCGTTTTCTTCGCGCCAGCGGTTTTCATAAGCTTGACAAAGGGAAAAATTTTGAGGGCGTTCAGCCTAAATTTGTTTTCCGTCTGGATATCCGGCCGACGGAAGAAGAACTGCTGGCCGCCATGCGGCAAAAAACGCGCTACAATATCCGTCTGGCCGTGAAAAAAGGGGTGGTGATCACGCGCGGCACGCGGGATGAACTGCCGGATTTTTACGCCGTCCTGCGGGAAACGACGGAGCGGGATAATTTTCTGGTGCGCGATTTCAGCTATTTTGCCGACTTATATGACACTCTCGTGCCGGCCGGGTACGGCGAACTGTTTCTCGCCCGTTACGACGGCCGGGTCGTCGCGGGAACTTTCGCTTTCCGCGCCGGCGCCAAAGCCTGGTATGTATACGGCGCTTCCGCCGGAGTCTGGCGCGATGTGATGCCGAATTACCTGATCCAGTGGGAGATGATCCGCTGGGCCCGCGCTCTCGGCTGCACGCTGTATGATTTCCGCGGCGTCTCGGGCGACCTGTCGGAGGACAACCCGCTCTACGGGCTGTATCGCTTTAAAAAAGGCTGGGGCGGCGTCTTCACGGAATTCACCGGCGAGTGGGATTTGATATACCGGCCCGGATCATACCGTCTCTGGCGGCTGGCGGAAAATATTTATTCCGGGAAATTGAAAAAATTGCTGGCGCCGCGCGGGCGTTAGCGCCCTGTAACACCTGAAAAATCGCGCCGCGTGAAAGAGCCGCCAGAGAATTACGCCTTTGGCGGCATATTTCTGGCGGCCCTAATCTCAGTCATTCCGCTTTATGCCGGATCATAAATAATTTATAACAAACGGCTTGTTGGTGATGAAAATGAACTCCACGTCCTCGTTTTCCGTCGCGCCGTGCCACATGACCTCCCCTTCGGGAAACCAGATAAATGAACCCGGCTTAAAATCGCCCTGTGAAGTGCGAAGCGTCCCTTTGAGCACATACATTCCATGCGCGTGCGGATGATCATGCTTTGGATTGGTAAAACCCGCCGGATACTTAGTCACGCGAACCATCATGCCTGTGTCGTCGTCTTTCACCAACTCTTTTTTAAACATGCTGCGCCCTACTTTGGCGTTCGGCGCTTCTTCCCATGCCATCTCGTCCACATTGACCCTCACAAAAACCTTACTCATTTTCCTTTTTCCTCTCTTTTTGATTATTATCACTGCCGAAAGGAGTCTCCGTTCAATCAAGCGCTTGTGGTTCCCATTATAAAGGCCTTTCCCGCCAAAGTCCAATATCAAATACCGATAAGGCTTATTAATGGCAGGCATAAATGCCGGCGGAACTCGTCTCGGAAATAAGAGCTGATTTATGCGGAACGCGGCGGAATAACAGTCCGGAAAAAATCCAGAAAAGAGGAAACGGCGTGGGAAAGGTAGCGGTCTTTACGCCAGGTCAGCGCTAATTCCAGATAGAGCGGCTCGTCACTCAGCGGCTTGCTCAGAAAACCTTCCAATCCACCGCTGATTTTGGCCGGCAACAGAGCAACCCCCAGTCCGGCCCGGACAAACTGTTTCATCATCTCCAGCTGCGCGGTCTCCAAAGCGATCTCCGGAACGGCGCCGGCCAAGCGGCAGCGTTCCAAAATGGCGTCATGCAGTTTGTATTCGGCGGTATAAATCAGAAGCGGCTGTTCATGCAAATCGCGGAAGCCGACCGTCTCACAGGCGGCCAGCGGATGTCCCGGCGCCATGATCAACTGATGCGGGTCTTTTTCAAACCAAAGCCATTCAAAAACCGAATCATTTTCCGGCGTAAAAATGCCCAGATCCAGCAGACCTTCCGCCAGAGCCGTCTCAATGCGTTTAGGCCCGTATTCGTGCAGATGGATACGTATCTTAGGGCGGAGGGTGTGAAAATCGCCGAGCGCGCGCGCAAAAGCGGTGACGGCCGTGATAGGGGGCAAGCCGATGTGGATCGTTCCCGTCCGCAAAGATTCCAGACCTTCCATCGCCGCGTGGATATCGCGGAAAGCGGCGACTATCCTCCGCGCTTCCGTCAGGAGCGATTCTCCCGCGTCCGTCAGTTGGATCCGCCGGGTGGAGCGGTAAAACAGTGTTTTCCCCAGTTCTTCTTCCAGATCCCGGACCGCTTTGCTGATCGAAGGCTGCGAGATATGCAGCATATCGGCCGCTTTGCTGAAACTGCGGTATCGGGCCACTTCCAGAAACCACTCCAGATGTTTGATCTCCATGAACCCGCCTCCCTCCAATTGCCAATGGCGTCCGCGCTTTTGAGAAGCACTGGTTTTTCTGTTGCGGGCGATCCGGGGGATGTGCTATACTGAAAGCGCGCGATCCCATTCAGGCGTGAATATCAGGAGGGCCGGCGATATGACTGTTGCGTGGAAATTGATCCTTTTTATCGTGGGGATAAATATCCTGTATGTGGCGGCGACGACCATCCGCATGATCCTTATGATAAAAGGCATGCGAAAACGGGCGGCGCTATTGTCCGTGGTGGAAGTTTTCATCTACATTTCCGGATTGAGCATCATTTTGAGCAATTTGAACAGCCCTTGGAATCTCATAGCTTACTGCGGAGGTTATGGAGCGGGAGTTTATATTGGGTGTTTCATCGAGGAAAAGATGGCGCTGGGATACGTCACGGCGCATGTGATCATAAATTCGGCGGAATCAGAATTAACAAATCTGCTGCGGCAGCACCGTTTTGGCGTGACAAGCTGGATCGGAGAGGGCCGCGACGGTCCCCGCCTGATTATGATGGTTCTGGCGAAACGCTCGCGTCAGAAAGAATTAGAGCGCCTGATCGATTCCTCCTGTCCCCACGCCTTCGTGTTTTTTGATGAGCCGAAAAATATGCGCGGCGGTTTCTGGTCGGCGAAACTGCGCTGAAACCCGTCAGTCCAGCGAGGTCTCCCGTAGTTTGAACCGCGCGACGACATCGTTGAGCAACGAGGCCTGCGAAGACATTTCCTGAGCCGAAGCCGCCGTCTGTTCCGAAGTGGCTGAATTGGACTGTACCACGCTGGAAAGTTGAGTTATCGCTACTGTCACTTCCGCCATCGCGTCGCTTTGCCGGCGGGAGGAATTGTATAAAGTTTCAATAGAAGAGGAATTTTTGACGGAGATTTCCCCGACCGCTCTCAGACTGCCGTTCACTTTTTCTACGATATTATTGCCCATCTCCACACTCTGTGAGCTGCTTTCGATCAAAGCCGCCGTTTCCTTGGCCGCGTCGGCCGATTTGGACGCGAGGCTGCGGACTTCGTCAGCCACGACCGCGAAGCCTTTGCCGTGCTGCCCGGCCCGGGCCGCCTCCACTGCGGCGTTCAGCGCCAGAATATTAGTCTGGAAAGCGATATCGTCGATCACTTTGATCACGCGGGAAATGCTTTGCGATTTTTCATCTATATCCTGCATGGCGCGCAGCATGTTGTCCATTTCCGCCGTGCATTCGTCCATCAGCCGGCCGGCGTCCTGCACGTCGCTCAACGTGGCCGTCGATGTTTTGGTGTTTTCGTCCGCCATGCCCTGGATCTCGGTCACGGTGGCGGAAAATTCCTCTATGGTCGCGGCCTGCTCGCTGGCGCCGATCGCGAGATTTTGCGAAGCCTGCGCCACCTGTTCCGCGCCGGAGGACACTTGAGAAGCTGAAATATTGACTTCGCTGAAACTGTCATTCAGATTGTTCAGCATTTGCCTGAGGGCCTCGCCGCAAGTGTCCTTCTCGCTCAGGACATTGACTTTGACGGTCATGTCGCGCCCCGCGACGGTGGCGAGGCATTGGCCGTAATAAACAAATTGTTCGAGCATTTTAACAAAGGCCGCGAGCGACATGCCGATCTCGTCCTTGAAAACCATCGCCGCGCGCATTTCGCGCCATTCTTTCTCTGTAAACTCCAGGTTGCCGCTTTCTCCCACCTGTTGCAGAAAACTCATCATCAGCTTCAGCGGCCTGCTGATGATGCGGGCGATGTAGACGGCCAGCGTCACAGCCGTGATAAGCCCCAGGGCGATAATGATACACTGGATCACGAGCAGTTTGCCGGTCAGACTATCCGCTTCGCTATTTTTATTGGCGGCGTTGTTCCGCGCCGTGTCATTGGCGTCTCTGCCTATTGCGATCAGATCGTCCACCATATCTTTCATTTCGGACAGTTTTGTGTAAATAAGATCGTTGTCCTGTCCGCGCAGCGCCGCGTAGTAGTCAGCCAGGCTCTGTTTATAATTGCCCCAGGTCGCCGCGTACTGATTCACCGTGTCCTGTTCACCGGACGTCAGTTTTCCCCGCCAGTCGGCGACGTTTTGTTCCACGGTGTCCGCCGCCGCCTGGATGCCGGCGATGCTGTCCTCAATGGTGGAGGCGTCGGTGTCAAGATAAGCGGAGCGGTAGACTTCGGCCCGCAAAGTCTGATAATTGGCCCGCGTCAGAGCGATCGCGTCCATAACCTGCAAGTCGTTTTTATACATAGCCTCTATTTCGTTGTTCAGCTGAGTCATGCCTACGACGCCAAAAACACCCACGATAAGCCCCAATAAAGCGATTAGCGAAAATGTGATGATGAGCCGGGGTGCGACCTTCATATTTCTCATTTTTTTCCAACCTTTCTTCTGCTCAGCGATAGCCATGCTTCAGTCAACTAAAATTCCATTAGATTCGTGAAAACATCAAATTATTGTTCAACGAGTCCTTATGCTTATTGTACGCAAAATCGCGGCAAAAAACAAGGGAATTAAAGAAAAAAAAGCCACTTAACGTGACTTTTTCTCAGTGAAAAATTCGAATTATTTAATTTCCGCAGTCGCCCCGGCTTCTTCCAATTTGGCTTTGATCGCTTCGGCCTCGTCGCGGCTGATTTTCTCTTTTACAGCTTTTGGCGAGTTGTCCACGAGTTCTTTCGCTTCCTTGAGCCCTATACCCGCGATATCCTTTACCGCCTTGATAACATTGATCTTAGCCTGACCGATGTTCGTCAGCACTACGTCAAACTCAGTCTGTTCTTCCTCGGCGGCAGGGCCGGCCGCGGCGGCGGGAGCAGCAGCCACGGCTACGGCGGGAGCCGCCGCGCTTACGCCGAACTCTTCCTCAAACGCCTTGACAAGTTCTGCCAGTTCCAATACTGTCATTTCTTTGACGATTTCCAATACATCCGTTATTTTCGACATGGGTATTCCTCCTGAATTTTATTATTTAAGAAAATCCGGTACATATCCGGCATTATGCCGCTGATTCTTTTGTTTTGCGCAAATCTTCCAGCGCGTAGGCCAACTGCCGGAGCGGGGCCTGCAAAACATTGACCATACCCTGCAGCGGCGCGCTGATCCCGCCCAGTGTCCGCGCGAGCAGGACTTCCCGTGGCGGCAGTTCCGCCAGACGGCGCACTCCTTCCGCGCTGATCACCTGGTTTTCCAGGACGCCGGCTTTGACGTCAAAAGCTTTGATCTTACGGCTGTATTCGACTAAAATCTTGGCCGGCGCCACCGGGTCAGCCGCGAAAGCCACGGCGGTAGGTCCTTCCAGATAAGGATCCATGCCTTCGAGTTCGATTTCCTGAGCCGCGCGTCGGATCATCGTGTTTTTCAGGACCCGATACTCGATCCCGGCCGCGCGGAGCTGATTGCGAAGTTCCGTGACCTCGGCCACCGTCAAGCCGCGATAATCAGCCAGCACGACGCCTTTAGCTTCTCTGAGCTTCTCCTTTATTTCTTCAACGACCTTCTGCTTTTCTGTGTAATCGGGCACAATATTCCCTCCTTTCCAAGAGTAATGACAAAGCCTTTGCTGCGACGCAAAGGCTTCAGGCGATCATATATGCCAACAGCCCAGCCTCGGCAGGATATTAAGCGAAACGCTCCTGCTGTCTACAGCGGCTTAGTATTATTCTTTTTTAATTAAAGGACGCCTGCAATCAAATCCCGCCGTTAGCCCAGCGTTTTCAGCGGATTGATTTTTACGCCCGGACTCATGGAGGAACTCACCGTCACACTCTGAATATACTGTCCCTTTGCTGCCGGCGGTTTGGCCTTCACCACCACTTCCGCGATCGTGCGATAGTTCTCGACGAGTTTTTCTTCCGCAAAAGAGACCTTGCCCAGCGGCACATGGATGATGCCGGCTTTGTCCGCCCGGTATTCCACTTTGCCGGCCTTGACTTCGCCCACGGCCCGCGTCACGTCAAAAGTCACGGTTCCGGTTTTGGGGTTAGGCATCAGGCCTTTCGGTCCGAGCAGGCGGCCCAGTTTACCGACCATGCCCATCATATCCGGCGTCGCGATGGCCACGTCAAAATCAAACCATCCGCCCTGGATTTTTTCGGCCATATCTTCGGCGCCCACAAATTCCGCGCCGGCCGCTTCCGCTTCCTTAGCTTTTTCGCCTTTGGCGAACACGAGTACGGACCTGGTTTTGCCTGTTCCGTTCGGCAGCACGACAGCGCCGCGAATTTGCTGATCGGCGTGTCTTGTGTCGATACCGAGACGGAAAGCGACTTCTACCGTCTCGTCAAATTTGGCCTTGGCGTTATTTTTCACCGTCGCAAACGCTTCCGCCGGTTCATGCAACGCCTGCGCGTCATAAGATTTAACCGTGTCCTGGTATTTTTTTCCTCTTTTAGGCACATTTACCTCCCTGTGGTCAGCGAATATTCATTCTCCCACTCGGTCTTTCAAGCTGTGATCTCGATCCCCATGCTGCGAGCGGTCCCTTCGATCATGCGCGTGGCCGCGTCCAGAGTCGCCGCGTTCAGATCTTTCATTTTCAGTTCCGCGATCTCCCGTACTTTATCCGCGCTCACACTGCCCGCTTTTTCTTTATTCGGCACAGCCGACCCGGATTCTACGCCGGCGGCTTTTTTCAGGAGTATGGACGCCGGAGGCGTTTTGGTGATAAACGTGTACGATCTGTCTTCATAAATCGTGATCACCACCGGAATGACCAGACCCACCTGATCTTTGGTCCGCTCGTTATATTCCTTGCAAAACCCCATGATATTCACGCTGTGCTGGCCGAGAGCCGGGCCGATCGGCGGGGCCGGATTCGCTTTGCCCGCCTGAATGGCCAATTTCACCATGCCGATAACTTTTTTTGCCAATTATTTCACCTCCTTTCACGCCGGTCACGCCGGTCATGTCAGTCCAGTTTTTCCACCTGACCAAATTCCAGTTCTACCGGAGTTTCCCGCCCGAACATGGAAACGGCCACCCGTATTTTTTGTTTTTCTTCGATGATGTCCTGGACGACGCCGACAAATTCGCGAAACGGGCCTGATATCACCCGCACGGCCTGACCGATTTTCACATTGATCCGGGCCTTGGGTTTTTCAATGCCCATCTGATGCAGTATAGATTCCACTTCTTCATGCAAAAGCGGGATCGGCTTGTTTCCGCTGCCGACAAACCCGGTGACGCCGGGCGTGTTGCGCACTACATACCACGAATCGTCAGTCATATTCATCTCTACCAATACATAGCCGGGAAAGATTTTACGCTTGGTCATCTTTTTCTTGCCGTCGCGGATCTCTATCTCGTCCTCCATAGGCACGAGAACACGAAAAATCTTTTCCTCCATGTTCATGGACTCGACTCTTTTTTCCAGATTGGCTTTGACTTTATTCTCGTATCCGGAGTAAGTATGGATGACAAACCAGTTTTTTCCCATGGTCATCTCCCAAGCAGTTCAATCAGCACATACGACAAGCCGCTGTCCACCACCCAGGTGAGGACGGCCAATATTCCCACCGAGGCCAAGACCACTCCCGTGTAAGTCAGCAGTTCGTGGCGCGTCGGCCAATGCACTTTTTTCAGTTCGCCGGCCACTTCCTTAAAATATTGACCGATTCGCTGAAAAAGCCCTTTTTTATTCTGTTTCTGCGCTTTTGCCGGCTTGGCCTTGACGGTCTTGGCAGGAACTTTAGCCGAGTCGGTCGCCTTTTTCAAGGGGATTTTTCTGTTTTTGTCAACAGCGACTGCGCCGCCCGCGGGTTTTTCCGTCTCGCTCGCCGCGTCCGCTGCTTTGTTCATTGCCATTGTTTCACATCCTAATTTCCAAAATAACGGAGCGTGTTTGACGCTCCGCAGCCGCGACAGCAGGATTTACTTTGTTTCCTTGTGTACAGTGTGGGTCCGGCAAGTTTTGCAAAACTTTTTGATTTCCAGACGATCCGGGTCGTTTTTCTTATTTTTCATCGACTGATAATTTCTATTCTTGCACTCCGTACAAGCGAGCGTAATCGCTACGCGCACTGTCAACACCTCCCGTTTATACTGATGAAGACATGTCTCAATAAGCTTTACAGCTAAATTTACCACAAACAAAAGCGGCTTGTCAAGAAAATTTGCCAAAAAGAGAGGAAAATTGTCGGCAAGATGGCTGCGGCGATGACTGCAAGGCTTCATGAAGCGAAAAACATGCTATAATTATTGTGGCAAATATTTAACGCTTTGCGTCTTATTCGCCGCGGCGGAGTCTGGCGATGATGAATTGAGGAGGTCCTATGCTT
>JAISEW010000023.1 GCA_031263945.1 Gracilibacteraceae bacterium
TTTATTTTCCGGCATTCCTGAATTTCAGCGGAGGGGCAAATCGGTCAAGTGGCGAGTATTGAGGAAAAAGAAAGGCTGCAAAAATTCATGGCCGGCGCCGGCGTGGCTTCGCGGCGGCACAGCGAGGAAATGATCGCCGGCGGCCGCGTGCGTGTGAACGGGCAAACCGTGCGGGAACCCGGCTTCAAAGTCGGCGGCGCCGACCGGGTGGAAGTGGACGGACTCGCGGTGGCCCGGCGGCGGGAATTTGACTACCTCATGCTCCATAAACCGGTGGGCGTCATATCTTCCGCGCGCGACGACCGAGGGCGGCGGACGGTTCTGCAGCTGCTGGGCCGGGAATTCGGCGGGTGCAGGCTTTATCCGGTGGGGCGGCTGGATTTTGACACTTCGGGACTCATCCTTTTGACGAATGACGGAGCTATGACTTATAAACTGACTCACCCGCGATTCGGCGTGGAAAAGACCTACCTGGTCTGGACGCCGGGTCGGGTCGCCGCCGGGCAATTGCGGCGCCTGGCCGACGGCGTGCGTCTGGAGGACGGCATGACCGCCCCGGCTCGCGCGCGGCTGGTCAGCCAGACGGAGGATGTTTCCCTCCTGGAAATAACCATCCGTGAAGGCCGCAACCGGCAGGTGCGCCGCATGTTAGAGGCCGTGGGCCTGGAGACGCGCCGGCTGAAACGGATCGCGTTCGGCCCGCTGACGCTGGAGCGCGGGCTCGCCCAAGGCGGATACCGCCTGCTGCGCGGCGGGGAAATTACGGCTTTGCGCCGGGTAACAGAAGGGCGGGCGCGGTGAGATGAAGATTTTGCCGGTGAAAACCAGACGCATTTATCAGGAAGTCGTCGACCAAATCAAGCTGCTGATCGCGGAAGGGCAGATCAAAGCCGGAGACCGCCTGCCCTCGGAACGCGATTTGGCGGAAAGACTGCAAATAAGCCGGGCCTCGGTGCGGGAAGCGCTGTCCGCTCTGGAAGTCATGGGGCTGCTGGAGGTGCGCAGCGGCGAAGGCGCTTATGTCAAAGAAGCCAATATGGACGCCGTCGTATCATCTTTGGCCTGGATGCTTTACCTGGAAAAAGACCTGGTGCTGGAGCTGCTCGAGGTAAGGAAAATATTGGAAACTCAGGCCGCGGCTTTGGCCGCCCAGCGGCGGGATGAAGAAGATTTACAGCGGATGCAGGATATACTGGCCATGATGCGGGTGGGCCTTTCCAAAGGGGAACTCGGCGACGCCCAGGACTATCAGTTCCATTACGCGCTGGCCCGCGCCGCCAAGAATAAGATATTGCTCCGCCTGATGAACGCTATCGCCGATACCATGCAGCAGACGCTGACCGCCAGCCGGATCAAGCTGTATGAGGAAAAAGGCGTGCCGGAGCGCCTGTATGAGGAACACGCCGGGATTTTCCGCCTGATCGAGGCGGGCGAGGAGCAGGAGGCGCGGGAATATATGCTCCGCCATCTGGAAGCGGTGGAACAGCGTTACACTTTATAGGAAGCCGGCAGTCCGCCGGCGTTTCCATGATATGAGAAAAGAGTTACAGGAAAAATGCCGCCTTTGAACGCGCCGCAGATGATATTTCATCCCGGCAATTGTCTGAATAATTTAAAACCTTTTAGCCGGCCCTGCCAGCTCTGTATCCAATATTGCCCCCATGAAGCCATCGACGGCTCGCGTAATATCGACCGGAGCAAATGTACGGATTGCGGGGCTTGCATGTCCGTCTGCCCCAGCGACGGGATGCTTGATTCCGGGATGCGCGCCGTGGGCGAATATCTGCTGCGGGTCGGGGCGCCGGCGCTGCACTGCCCGGCGGCTCAACCTGTCGGGTTGGAGATCCCCTGCATCGGCGTCCTTGACCGCGACGCCTGGATCGCGCTGCTATTGCTGGCGGAACGGCGGGACGTCCGCGTACTTACGGGGGACTGCGGTCTGTGCGACGACCGGCAGGCCTGCGCGGTGAGCGTGACCGCCCTGCAAAACGTGACCGCCGATTGGGGAGCGCCGCTCAAAGTCAAGATAGAGATCCGCCCGGACACGGGCGCGGCGCCGGACGCGGAAGAGGCGGCCCGCAGCGCTCCGCCCCCGCCGCCCGCCAAGGCTCGCGGGCTCAAAGCTCTCCGCGCCGCCGGCCGCCAAAAAATGAAAGAGATGATCCCCGGCGTCGCCGCCGCGGAAGTGACTGCGGTCAACGAGACGCGGCGGTGGCTGATAAACGTTTTGGCGGAGGACAAAGAGCGGCGGGCGCCGTATCTCGGCGTCCGCATCGGCGACGCCTGTACGGATTGCTGCGTTTGCGCCAAAATTTGCCCGCGTGGCGCTCTCTCGATCACGCAGCGGGAAGGAAAAGTCGTCCATGTGTATGAGAGCGCGCGCTGTATGCAGTGCCGGCGCTGCGAGGAGATTTGCGGCCCGCAGACGCTCAAGCTGGACACAGTGTACCTGACGTATAAATATTTGACCGGCAAGATCCTGCTTCGCGAGGGCGTGCCGCGGTATTGCGCCAAATGCGGCGTCCCGATTTACCATCATAAAGAGCCGGGGCTTTGCCTGTCCTGCGCCGCCAAGGATCCGGCCCTCAAAGGCGTTCTCTATTGAAACGGGACGCGGACGTTATAGTGGTGGGCGGCGGCGCGGCCGGACTATTGGCGGCCGGGCGCGCGGCGGCGGCGGGCGCCCGGGTGCTGCTACTGGAAAAAAACGCCGAAACAGGGCGCAAATTGAAAATATCCGGGCACGGGCGCTGCAATATCACCAATATCGGGGATATCCGCGATTTTCCCGCCCATTACCCCGGCGGGGGCAAATTTTTGCACGCCGCGTTTCATCATTTGGACAACGCGGCGCTGATCAATTTTTTCGCCGCTCTGGGCGTGAAAACTAAAGTCGAGCGGGGCGGGCGGGTTTTCCCCGTCAGTGACGACGCGGAGGAAGTCGTCCGGGCTTTGCGCCGTTATGCCCAAACCGCCGGAGTGCTCACGGAAACGGGCCGCCGGGTCACGCGCCTTGCCGTGGCGACCGGTGAAAACGCGGCGCGCCCGCGGGTTTTTGGCGTGTATGTCGCGGGGGAAACAGCGCCGCGGCGGAGCGGCGCCGTGATAATCGCGACGGGCGGCGCCGCTTTTCCCGGAACCGGCTCCACCGGCGACGGATACAGTCTGGGGAAAGAGGTCGGACATACGGTGCGGACCCCCTTGCCGGCGCTCGTTCCGCTGCGGGCGGCGGCGGGATGGCTCGCCGGCGTACAGGGTTTAAGCCTGCGCAACGTGAAAGCGGCTCTATGGATCAACGGGCGGAAAAAACAGGAAGAATTTGGGGAAATGCTCTTCACGCATTTCGGTTTGTCGGGACCGATCATATTGACTTTGAGCCGGGAAGCGGCCCGGGCCCTGGAAGAAGGGGCGGAAACCGAGGTGCGCGTCAATTTGAAACCGGCGCTGACCTCCGAACAAGCGGCGCGGCGTTTGGACCGCGATTTGCGGCAGGGCGGCGCGAAGACTCTCAAAGGGGCGCTGGAACAACTGCTGCCCAAACGGCTCATTCCGGTACTTATCGATTTAGCGGCGCTTTCGCCCGACCAAAAAGCAGCCGATCTCCGCCGGGAGGAACGGCGGCGTCTGGCCGCGCTCCTGCAGGATCTGCCGCTGCGCCTGACCGGTCATCTCGGGTTTGGGGCGGCGGTCATAACGGCCGGCGGCATTGACCTGACGGAAGTCCATCCGGCTACAATGGCTTCCAAACGCGCGGACGGCCTGTTTTGGGCCGGGGAGGTGCTGGATATTGACGGCGTGACCGGAGGATATAACCTGCAGGCGGCGTTTTCCACCGCTTTTTTGGCCGGACAGGCCGCCGCGGCCGCGCCGGGAAATTTGGTGAAAAGTGGTTGATTTGTATGGAAATTGTGATATAATAAAGCCTATAAGTTTTAGATTATTTTAAAAATGAGCGAAGGCAGGTGTGATCGTGGCCGGTGACGAGCAGCGCATCTTGATCGTGGAAGACGACTGTGATTTGTCCAATATCACGATGATCCACCTGACCGGAGCCGGGTATGCCGCCGATGCCGCTCATTCGCTGGCGGAGGCGGAACGGATGCTGGATCTTCGCCTTTACATGCTGATCTTGCTTGATATCATGCTGCCGGACGGGGAAGGCTACGCGCTTTGCCAGACGATACGGCGGCGGTGCAGCTGCCCTATCATTTTCATCAGTTGTCTTCGCGACGGTGATTCCATAGTCGCCGCTCTGCGCGGCGGGGGCGACGACTATATGACTAAACCGGTCAACTACCGGGAACTGCTGGCCAGAGTGGAGGCCAATATACGCCGGGCCACGGTATACGGCGCCCAAAATCCGAACGATAACATTGTGCGTTTCCGGCGTTTTTCTCTGGACAAGCGGCTCCACCGTGTCTGGCGCGACGGCTGTGATATTGATCTGACGCCTATTGAATATGCTTTACTTATGCACTTGTACGCCAATAACGGAGAACTGATCTTATACAATGATTTGTACAGTTCCATCTGGGGCATGGACGGCGCGGACGATCTGCGGACTTTGACCGTGCATGTCTCTAATTTACGGAAAAAAATCGACCCTGATCACGCCGGTATCATCACCACCGTCCGCAACGCGGGATACATTTTTACCGATGCATAAGCCCCGCGGGCCGCGATCCCGCCGCACGGCGGGGATTTCACCGGGTCTGAAACAAAGTCCCTTTGGCGAAAACAGAGGGCCGCGAATTTATCCCTTGAAAACGCTCGCGTTCCGCCGCGTCAAAGACGCTGTCCGCCAAGTTCAGCGGCTGCGGCGCCAGACGGGGGATCGTCAGCTCCATATCTTCCGGACCGTCGTCCGGCGGCGGCGTCCTTGAAAGCGGCGCAGGGACGGGGCTTTTCCGCGGCGCGGCTTGCGGCATGACGGTTTTCTCCTTTCGTATGGATACAACATCAAAATATTAACATAGCGAGAGGGCTTTGTCAATGAATGACAATAATTGGAAAACAGCGGAGATACTGTCTGTCGTCGCCGCCGTCGCCGCCGCGGCCGCGCTGCTTGCCGGCGTGTGCTTTTTCAGCGCCGCGCGCAGCCAATTGGGGCTGGTGGCCTGTCTGTCGGCCGCAGCCGCCTTGCTGCCGGCGACACTGTATTGCGGCTGGAGCGAGAAAACGCGGCAGCGATTGGGCGCGCGCATAGAAACAGCGGAGAGGGAACGGCAAAAGGCGGAAGCGGAATTGGCTGAAGCCAATGAAAAGGTGCTGAGCTGTTACAGCTTGATTTCTCACGGTTTGCGCGTTCCGATCTCTATCATCATGGGTTACGCCGATATTTTATTGGGAAAAATGGTGGCGGACGAGTCCGTCCGGGACGAATATCTGCGCAAGATGTGCGAAAAAGCCGCCTACATGAATGAACTCCTGACATACAGCCTGCTGGAATTGAGACCGGAAGCGGAACTCAGTTCTCCGGCCCGTCAGCCTTTTGAGATGCTGGGACTTCTGCGGGGCATCGTCGAGGCGATGTGGGAAATAGCCGATAAAAACGGGGTCGTGATCCAACTCGTCTCCGAGCAGAAGGAAATTTTTGTGAACGGAAATTCCCTCGGCCTCTCCAAAGCGTTTTACAATATCGTCGAAAACGCCTTGAAATACATGGGGCGGCCCGGCAATCTGAATATCACCGCTTCCCTCCTGGACGAGGAAGTATTCATCGCCTTTAAGGACGACGGCGTCGGAGTGACGGAAGAGGAAGCGGAACGTATTTTTGATATGAACTATCAAGGCTCGAACGCGCGCGGCGGTCAGGGTCTCGGTCTTTGGATCGTGCGGACGGAGGTGGTCTCGCACGGAGGAAGCCTTTACGCCAAAAGCGAAAAGGGTGCTGGCCTTGGCATATACATCATGCTGCCGGTAAATTAGATCCCTCACGCAGGGGCTTTTTGCAGCAAGTATTTTCGAGGGATATCTTTAGGTTTTAGGCGGCTGCGTCACACCGGCCAAGCGCCAAAAAGCATGAGCAGCGCCGGAACGAACGCGGCGAAAACGCCTTCCAGTATGGACAGGGCCGGAAAAATCCGGCCCAGGGCTTTTATGCCGCAGGACAGCTCCAGAAAACCTTCCAGCCAAAGCACGGCCCATGCCGCCCAAAGACAGCCGAGTGGGGCGGCGCCGCTTGAAAAGCATGTCCAGGCGCTTAGCGCGGCAAAAACGGCGACGCATACCGAGTACCAGCCAAAGGCGCGAAGATCCAGTTGCAATAAATGGTTTGCGGCGATAAAGACATAGGTAAAGCCGAACAAAAATCCCGCCGCCGCGCTGTTATACGCGGCCGTGTCGGCAAGATCCGCCTTGCCAAGCGCAATAAAGTTTCCGCCCACGAGGATCAGCCCCGTTACCGCATTGATAAAAGCCGTTGATTTTCCGTCCATCTTTATAATGGCGGCGATTCCGTTGCTAAAAAGAGCAATGCCTACAAAAACAAGGCAAACACCAAGCCAGCCCATTCTTTTTTCCTCCGGGATAATAAATCTTCAGTAAACTCCGAGGAGTATTTATTGATAATAGACTATAATTTTTATATTGTCAACCATTATAGAAATTCCTCACACAGCGGCTTTTTGCAGCAAGCGGGCGTTTTTAAGGGCTGCTATGAGGGTTTGCTCCGGCGTCATGAGGGCGTGAGGATCGTTGCTGTAATAATCGTTAAATCCTTTTTTGCCCTTGTAAACGCCCAGATGTTTTTTCCGGGTAAAAGGCGCGGCGGACATCTCTCCCTCCGTCGCCGCGTAAGTCTCCAGCGTAAAGAGCGTATCCGCCGAACGGCCCAGATTGGAAACCCTGTGATAATCGTAAGCGGTATAATTCTTATATTCCTTCCGCAACGCCTCGTCCTCCATAACCGCAAAATCCGCTTTCGACCGGCCGGTCAACTCTTCCAGCCTCCCGCAGATAAAATCCCGGTGCTCCGCTATAAACTCATCTCCTAAGTAGTGTTGATCGCTGACGTCCGGTTCGCCTCCTTTTATTTTGGTGATCATTTCGGCGCTCGCAGTACAGGCGCCCGGCAAAAAGACGTCGGGGCTGTCGACATCTATATCCCGCAGGGCCTGTATTTCCGTGAAAGATTCCTGCCACCACTGGTCATATATTGCGTTGAGCTTTGCTAGCATCGCGTCGATCCTTGCGTTATAAACACTGCTCTGGCCTTCTCCAGGGTGAGCTTTTTCATTCTCCTTTTTTTCAGTTATTTCAGCTGCTGTCATCAGACCCAGAGCTTCTCCTTGGGTTTGCAAATATTTCCGGCAGCTTTCTTTTTTCGCCTCCAGCGCCTCCGGATTCTTCCTCATAGCGCTTTGCTCCCGCGCGGTCGCCGCAAATTGCTCGGCGGAAGCGATGATTTCATGCGGCATAATATTCTTAAATATGAACGCCATATCGCCCACCGCTTTTTCGGCGTCTTCCTCGTCGGCGAACGTCGTGTCGACGGCGATCAAAGGCCAGAAAAAGCTTTTGAACCTGTACGCCAACTTATCAAAAGTGGATATGCCCAGGCACTCCCCATGAAAGGAATGCAGGTCAGAGAGGAACTTGGCCCCCCGCTCATTGACCTCAGCGCCGTTTTCATCCAAAATTCCCCGGGCGATCATTCGCGTCAGGCGGTTATAGTTCCGGCGCAGATCCAGATCTCTTTTTCCTCCTCCCAGATCTTCCGCCTCTTTCACCGTCGCCCGTTCCGGAATGGTGGCTTTGAGCTCATACTGACCGGTGCTCTGCCCGGTCTGGTCTTTTTCCTCTTCCATATACAGAAAACCGCGCCCCATCGTCACCATGCGCTCTGCGGTCTCCCTGTCCGCGCTCAGCTGCCGGTAAGAAGCGCCGCTTCCCGTCTTCGGCTCCGGCCCGCCCGGCAAGCCTTTGACCCACGAACCATCCCTTTTCAATCGAGTGTTTTCCAGGCGGGGGGTGGCGGCTCGCCGTTCCGCGAACACCTGCCTCAGCGCTTCTTCCTCACTGATATCCTGCTCCGCCGCCCGCTGCCGCGCTTTTTCCTCCAGATCGGCGGTCGCAGAGCTTTTTCTGGCATAGGCCAGATCCGGCCGCGACATGATATCGCCGCCGCTGGGAATACCTATCGCCGCCGCGAGCCTGTTTCCAAACTCATCCCATCGATCCTGATTTTCCTGCACGATCCGCCCTGCTTCGTCCGCTATACTTTCGGCCGCTATGTCGAGGACGGAGGACTTTTCAAATTCCTCCCGCATGATATCACGCAAATAGAAAGGCAGGCGCGTGCGCAATTTCATCATGTTCATTCCGCGCGAATGCTGCAGATTTTCTTCCAATTCCGCCAGAAGCTCCGTCGCCTTACTGTCGTCCGCCACCCGGTCGGCGATGAGGACACGGTAAGCCTTGAAACGCTCCTGCGGATCCGTAGGGTTTAACTCGGTCATTTCGGGGTTCAGCTCCGCTATTTTATCCGACATGGCTGACACCGTCCGTTTAGCGGTCTCCAACCGCTCCTGACCGGTTTCTCCCTCCTGCGGATCTTGCTTTAGAGACTCCCAATCCCGCAAAATTTCCGGACTGAGCGCGGAAAATATGGACTCCCTGTCTTCCTGACGCGTTTCCTCTTCCAATCTCTTAACTTCTTTCCGCCGCGCGCGGTGTTCCGCTTCCAGTTTTTTCAGCAGCTTCTTTTCCTTTTTGGTAATGGATTTCGCATAGAGCTTACCCCGGAGATCCAAGAGTTCCATAGGCGCCGCCTCATTGATGCCGAGAGTCGAACCCACCAGCCGTTTTTGCACCTGCTGGATCTGCGCGTTCGCCTGGGCCGCGACCGGCGCCTGGACGGCGACGGTCTGGGGCGCCGCGGACAGCCGCTGTTCCTCCGCGCTTTCCGGCGGCCTCTGTATTTGTTCCTGCTCTGTTTTCGTTTTGCTTTCCTGCATCAATCCCGTCATTGTCCCGACCTCCTTAAAGATCAACGCGATACGCGCTGATGAACTCTTTCGCTTGCGGCTCGCCCAGCAATTTTACGACCAGATCGTCCACGCTCGGATGGACGGCGGTTATGCGCACGGGCAGTTCAGTCTTGTAGCGCTCCAGCGCCCGCCTGACGCCGCTCGCGACGACGGCACTCAGCGCGCCCGGCGTTCCGCCGTGCAGCCAGCGCGCCTCCAGCCCTTCCGGATCGGCGGCGAAAAGCAGGCAGGCCGCGGCTTCGCCGTTTTCATGATAGATCACGCTGGTCTCTCGGTCGATATCCGCGGCGGCGGCCAGCCCTTCCGCGCCGCCCTCCGCTGTTATCCGCGCGTCCAGCAAACGAAGGAGATAATCCGGCGCGGCGGCCAGAGAGAGGATATGCGGATCGTCCTCCTTGTTTACCATTTTTTGGATGAGAGGGCGTTCCCGCGCGGCGGTCAGCGAGTAGGTATAAACACTGTCCGCGCCATCCGCCTGGAATCCCGCCCCGGTGAACAAAGGGGGAAGAGCCGCCGCGCTGTCCGCCCAGCTGGGCGCCAGCGCCCAGACCTGGACGCTGCCGGTCTCCCGGAGCAAATCAAGCAGCTCCCGGAGCATGAACGAACCCAAACCCTGCCGCCGCCAAGACGGCGACACCGCGAGCGAGAGGACGCAAGCGGCTGATTCCCTGAGTTCCGTTTCCAGCGCCCCCACCGCGGTCTCGGCTACGGCGCAGCCCAGGCGCAAGACATTGGGGTCCGCTTGCCGCCGCGGCCGCGCCTCCCCGACTCCCGCCGGCAAAAACGGCGCAAAAAACTCAAAGTTGTCGTCTGTTACGTTGATAAGCCGCGCCTCCTCGATACTCACCGCCATAATTTCATTCCTTCTTTCTTTCCTTCCTTTTTTCCCTGGAACATGGATTGCTTCGTCACTTCGCTCTCGCCATGACGGACACTGATCTCCTATAAAATCTGCTCGGCGTAAGGCTCAAAATCAGCCCGGGTGAAGACCTTGCCCGTTTTGACGAATTCGTAGCGGATAGCCAGCAGATAATGCCGCATATGCACCATGCCCCCGGCTGCCGGGTCGCCGGCGGCCAGAAACGCGGCGTTCAGGATGCAGTTTTTGATGTTGCCGCCCACAAACTCAAACTGCTCGGCCAGAAAACGGACGTCCACGTCTTCCGCCAGCGGCGTGTTCTTGGGTATGGTCGCCTTCCAGAGTATATATCTGGTTTCCGGATCGGGGAACTGAAACTCGACGATGAATTTCATGCGGCGGAAAAAAGCCGGGTCGATATTATGCTTATAGTTGGTCGCCAGCACGGAAACCCCGTCGTAGGCCTCCACCTCCTGCAGGAGCAGGGCGGTCTTGTTGTTGTTCGAGGACCGATTGGCGCCGCCGTCGTCAGAGCGTTTCGCGAACAAGGTGTCACATTCGTCAAAAAACAGGACGACGTTGCATTTTTTCGCCTCGCGGAAAATCATGGAGATGCTTTTCTCCGTTTCGCCGACATATTTGTCCACGACCTTGGAAAGATCCACCCGGTACAATTCCAGATTGAGCGCGTTGGCCAACACCTGGGCGCACATGGATTTTCCGGTGCCGGGCGCGCCGAACAGCAGCACGGACAGACCGCGCCCATACGGATATTTGCGGTTATAATCCCATTCCTCATATATTTGTTTGCGGAAGCGGATCTGGTCGCAGGCGTACTCCAGCGACTGGCGCTGATCTTTGGACATAACGATGTCGTCCCAGGTATAAGTCGCTTTGATTTTCGTCGCTTTCTGTGTCAGCTCATGGCTCATCTGATTATAACAGGCCTCAAAAAGACAGACCCGCGATATCTTGTCTGATTTCTTCATAGCGGAAAGCGAGCGGCCCATTTTCAGCGCGCTTTTTATCTTGCCGGGCGTGAACAGGAATTTGGCCGCCATCTCCACCAGATCCACATCTTCGTCAAACTCATAGGTCTGAGCGTAATGCCGCCAGAGTTTTTCCCGCTCCGCCCCGGAGGGGGCGGGCAGCTCGAACTGAGCGAAGTCCAGGCGCGTGATCTCCTTCATCGGCAGTTTTTCCTGACTGGAGGTAAAAACCGTGAGCGTATTCTCCGTCAGCTTGCCGAAAGCCAGATCCACATAACCGAAAAACTTTTCCTTTTCTTCTTCCCGATAGCCCAGATGGGCGAGACAGCAGCAGGCCCCCGTAAGTACGCACTCGCGGGCCAGCGCCCACAGCGCTTTTTCCACGAAAGCAAAGTCGTAGGCGAACAACTTGCCGCAGTCCACGCTGACGCAGTTTATCCCCTGCTCGGCGCAAAAATGCTCAATGGTGAAGCGGCGGCCGCTCCCTTCGTCCCCGTACAGCGAGAAGATCCGAACATCGTCGGCATAGGCGATCCGCAAGGCGTCCAGCTGCGCCTCTCCTGCCAGCAGCGGGCCGGGTCGCTCGCCGCCGGTCAGCACGCTGAAAAAGCGGTTGTATTTTTCATCCAGCCTGAGCGGGGATTTGCCGAAAAGAAAGTCGAGGATCCGCTTATCCGGCGTGAGGACCGTGGAAAAAGGCATAGTCTTGCTGACGTTCAAATCCAGGAGCGGCGAGAGCTGTTCCAGGGCCAGGGACATGTCGCCCGCCGCCGCCGTGAGGCTGAACCCGGCGCCGTTATACACGCGGGCGGCTGATTCGAGGCTGGGCGCCGTCAGGGAAGCGTTCTGCCCGACGATCTGGAAGATGACGGCGTAATTTGTCTGCGCTGCGGACAAGAGGGCGGCGGCAAAGCAAAACAGGGCGAAAGGGGTAAGTCCCAGTTTTTGGCTGAGGGCGTGGATAGGCAGGGGAATACCGGCGTCAGTCGCGGCCCGCGCCCGTTTCTCCACATAAGCCATCATTTCCGCGGCGCCCGGCGGCGCCGGCAGCGGCGCGGACTCTTTCGCCAAACCGGCGAACAGATCGCCTAACGCCGTGTCGTCCTCGTCGTTCGCGTCGTCCGCGGATCCTATGTCAAAGGACTCAGACGGTTCCAGACCGGCGGTAAAATCAGCCAGCCGTTTTTGACAGAGATCGTGCGCCATTTCAATATCGGGATAAAGCACGTTCCGGTAACCGCCGTCCCCGCTCAGAAAAAGCGGTTTCATATCGGCGATGTAAGCGTCCAGACGGGCGTCCACGCAGGCAAACAGGTAATCCGCGTATTCCGCGTGGTCGGCGAAGGGTTTTTCTTTCAGTTTCGGCGCGAAAAGACGGCCTGTCCGCATAGTTTTTCCTCCCTCACAGTCAATTTGTATCCGCCGGCTCAGCCGCAAGGCAGCGCGTGCCATCCAGCGGGGCGCCGCCGAGACTGGCGGGGTGAAAGTCCGTGACGCGCGCGTTTATGTCGCAATAGGTATAGCCGTCCATCTGGCTGACATTATCCAGAAAAACGATATCCGCGTTGGCCCTGAGCGGAGCGAATTGGCGGATCAGGTATTTGAGCAGGGCGTGGAGCCGCTCGTCCGGGGCGCGGCGGATGAGTACGGTAAAATCAAAAGGACTGCGCCCGTACAGGCGCTCGCACACCTCCCTGTCCGCTCCGCGCGCTTTTTCCCGCGCCGCGCGCTGTTCCACGATGTAAAACTGTTCGGGTACAAAAACGCGCAAAACCGATTCCACGGCCTCCCGCGCGCCTTTGGCCCGGATTATGCCAAAAGCCGCCCGCAGCAACGCCCGAAAAGAAACTTCGTCTATCGTGCCCTCGTCGCACTCGATCCCCAGCCAGCCGGCCAGAACAGGCAGCACGTCCGCCGGGGCCGTTTCCACGTCGATCAGGCGGTCCAGCGTGTCAACGGTTTCCTGCAAATCGTAATACATGGACGAGAATATGGACAGATACCGATGGAAAAAATCGCCGCCCAGACGATAGATCTCCGGAAATGTGGCGAAAAAATTGTCCCGCGGCGAAAAAACCTCGAAATCCCGCAGAGCGGAGCGGCCATGCCCGACGATTTCCACGCCCAGCCACAGGTAACGCCCCGATTGCTCATAGAGCAGCACGTCGCTGTGCCCGACGAATTTCGACGCGGACTCCGCCCGGAAAAAGCGGCGTTTTTCCGCCAGCCGCTCGCGCGGGCTCAAAGCCGCTCCGTCCTCCGGAAGCGGCGGTTCCTCGTCCGCGGCCAAAGCGAAAATAACCGGCACGGCGTCTTCCGCCAGTTCCGCCTTAAAGTGCAGTCGACCCCAGGGGCAGCCGCGTCGTCCGCTGTCAATTTTTTCCAGAAAACAAAGGTGTTCCGCCCCCTCGCTTGTGACCAGCCCATCCTCCGGCGACCAGACAAAGCCTTCCGTCAGCGCGCCGCGAAAACGGCCGCCGCCCAGCGGGTATTTATTGATAACTGAAGCCAAGCGCTATTCCTCCTTTGTCAGCGGTCGGTGCGCGTGATGATCTCCAAAGTGATCTGTCCGGGATAACAGAGACAATGCCCTTCCGGGATGATGTCCAGACCGTCGGAACCGGCGGCGCCGCGCCGCCCCGGCGCCAAAGCCAGATCGATGACCGCCGCGACGCACGGCAGCCGGGATATGACGGCAAAGATCCGGTTGAAGCGAACCGGCGTCCCAAACTCCACGTCCGTGGAGACGAAATCCAGCGCCTGCCGGAGCGCTTGTTCTATATCCTCCCGCGCGCCGGCAAAACGGCTTTTGACCTGGACGCTGGCCTGCACGTTGATGGGGATGTACTCCGGCTGCACCAAGGTAAAAGCGGCCGCGAGCATCCGCCGCGCGCTCAGGAGGGCGCTGAGGCGCCGGATATAGCTGTCCGGCAGGCGGGGAAACATCTCCTCGCTCCTGGGCATCACGGCTATGCGCATGAGGTTGTCCCGCGGGACGGGCAAAGCTTTGACTTTATGGATACACAGCCCCGGCGCCCCGCGCACAAGTTCCTCATAATCCGCCGCCGTCACCGCCGCCCAGGGGGTTTGCAGGCAGGCGGCAAAACGGGCGCGCAGATCCGCCGTCGTTTCCGGCGAAAGACCCCCGCGGCCGGCGCCGGGGTTGACGAAAGCGTCCGCCTTTTCCCCTTCCGGCGTGAAAGCCGTAAAGGCGTTGCCCTCCCGCACATTGCCCTCCGCGCCCAGAGTCACGGCGCAAGCGGCGATGTAAGCTCTGCATGTTCCGCTGATTTCCGGGCGGCGTACGCAAATTTTGTTGCCCGGTAAAAGCTCAAACAAAAAACCGCTCGGGGAAACCTCGCCGGGGCGCGCCAGCTCGTAAGTCTTTTCACCGCCGCCGCTCGTTTCCAGCAGCAAAGCCAGTTCCGCGGGGATGATATACCCGTCCGCGTCAATCGTTATTTCCTGATCGACATAACCGTATATCGGCCCCAGGGCGCGGCCGCGCTCGCTTTCTTCCGCGGCGCAGATCAGGAGCA
>JAISEW010000035.1 GCA_031263945.1 Gracilibacteraceae bacterium
CTTCGCTTGCATGAGAGTGGTACATCACGGTGTTCCGCCGACCACTGAACACTTTGCCGCAGGCCTTGCATTTGTAGCGTTGGTTCCCGTTCTGCGCGCCGTTTCGCACAACCTCTGCCGAGCCGCACTCCACACAAGCCGGTTTCTCTGCCGTCCCCTTCGAATCCCTGATCAGTTTGCGCAGATATTCGACCGCTTCCTCTTGCCGTAATTCCGGCACCTGTCGCGCCAGCTTTATTAACTCTCCAAGTTTGCTATCCATGCCACGCCTCCTCCCATTGGCTGATCTGTTTCTACCCTACCCTCTCTCAACTTGTTTTTCAACTGCTTTGCTGAATATCACCTAATTTAATCCGCTCTAATTCCCCGCCGCGGTCTCTTCCGCGTAAAGCTGGACGATGAGCGCCGCGACCGCCAGATTCTTGAGCATCGGCCCGAAGGGATGAAGCAGGAATTCCGGCAGCCGCCAGCAGATCGCCAGGGTGTAGCCGGCAATGAGAGCAAGTTGGAACAGCCAGAGCTTTCGTCCGGGCCGGATAAGGGTCAGGATGCCCATGAGCGCGTCGAGCGCGAGCGCGCCGACCGCCGCCGTTTCCGTCAGGCCGAACGGACGCGGGAATGCCAGGCTTTCCGCGACGGGAAACATCGCGGCGGAGATGACGGCCGTCAGAAGCCAGAGGGCCGCCAGCACGCCGATGAGCATGGGCCGCCGCCAGACGGCGAGCGCCGCGAGACGCAGACGCCCGGCCTCTTCGGGCGGCGCGAAGGCGGCTGGATCGCGCAGGGGCGCGGGAAGCGCCGCCGTTTCTTCGTCGCTGCCGGCGTCGGCGCGGTTGCCCTGCTTCATCATGATCCAGGTGTCGCGGCTCAGGAGGGAAGCGCGGGACAGACCGGCGACGCGCGCCACCCCCGCCATGGCGAAGGCCGGGATCGGCAAGTGCAGCGCGGGCGGCAGCTTCATCAATCCGCGGTAGGTCTCCATCCAGTCCGCGTAACTCAGGGCGCGCGGGCCGCAGAGGCGGAATATGCGGCTGGGCATGGCGGGCATCGAGAGACAGGCCGCGACGTTCCTTGCCACGTCTTCCACATGCACGGGCCGTAGCTCGCCGGCGCCGCGCGGAATGCAGAGCACGGGCAGGCTGGCCATCGCCAGGAAAAACCGCGTCGCCTCGCCTTCCTGGCTGAAAGTGAGCGCGAGCCGCAATATCGCGGCGTTTTCGGGCATGATTTCCAGCAGGATGGCGTCCGCCGCGTGTTTGCTGACAAGATAGGGCGTCGTTCCGGGCGCGCCGAGAGCGGAAATCTGCACGATCTTCTTCACGCCCGCCGTGACGGCGGCGCGAAACAGCGCCGCCGGGGCGCGATGATGGATGCGCTCGAAGTCGTCCGTCTGCCGTTCGCGCAGAATGCCGACGGCGTTGACGACGGCATCCGCCCCTTCGAGCCGGGAAAGCCAGGCTTCCGGCGTCAGGTCGCGCCGATAGTCGATTGCGACGTCGCCGGGAAGCCGGGGATGGTGCACGCCGCGGATCACCCGGTGCCCGGCGGCGGCGAGCGCCCGGTGGATAGTCTGTCCGAAAAATCCGTCCGCGCCGCAGAGAAGAACGTTCATGCCTGTTCTTCGTCCAGGGTTCGCGGCGCGCGGCAAACGCTATCGACGCAGTCTACCGGCGTCAGGCGCCGGAAAATGCCGCCGAAATGTTTCGACAGCCATCGGCGATGGCGGGCAAAGCCTCTGTAGGCGAGTTCGGTGATTTGCGCGAAAACGGGAAGCCGTGTGGGCGCGGCGATCCAGCCGAGGCCCACCGCCGCGAGCACCAGCCGGAACACTTCCGGTCCGTCGACGATGACGCCGTCGGCGCGCCGCCCGGTGATGCGGGTGAGCATGGCTTCCCTGTCGCGTCCGTAAACGGTCGGGTCGAACGCCGGGTCGGTAACGTCGATGAAGCGGATACGCCGGTGCTTGTCACGGCGGCGCAAATTCGCCACGTCGCAGAGGCAGATGGGGCAGTCATCGTCGTAGAGGAATTCCAGCGGATAGATGCCGGTGTTCATGTTGGCCGTCCTTGAAGATCGCGGTTTGACACGGGTTCCGTCGCGACCCGGGCAGGATGAGGCGTAGGTGGCAGAGCATGGCGGGGTGGCGAGGAAGAAGAAATAATGCTCCAAAGATTATCACGAAATTCAATCGTGGCGAATCCTCTATTGTTTTTCTTCATCCGATTCTGATCGGCTAATGAACAACCTTTTTTGTCACTGCCTTTTTTCTTTATTTCCAACAAAAAAACCAAGTATATAAAAAATAATATAAGTTTGAGAAAAACACAATATCATATGAATCGTGTTTCGTATGATTCCGACGACATGGCAACTTTCGTAACAAAATATGGATGAACTGATGGGTAGCAATACGACAGGCACATGAAACCACCCCCAGGCGTCTATCAGGAAAAAATATAAAAGATGATCCTGGCGACTGTTCAGGAAAACCTCATCCATGGAAACAACATGAAAATAAATGACATATATCAATGCAAACATCGAAATGTCGGCAGCGACCGCCATGATCGCAATCTTGTGCCTGAATGGAAAATTCATTCGCATGAACGATCCTTCTTTTTCATAAAGCGGACAATCGTATTGTCCGCCTTTATCGTACCACTTCCTGACGAAGACCAAGGTACTTTCGCCCCTTGTCCAGATCAATCGCATGAATGCCGACATCATGATGCGCGAACGTTTGTCGTTCCGTTCCTCCCCTGACAAGGGGAGGACAGGAGGGGTTTGCAGCGGTGAAATTGGCTTTTTTGTAGGGTTTTCCGCCCCAAATCCCCTCATTCCTCCCTTGTCAGGGGGGAAGTGGATAAACAACCGTTTTCGTCCACGCCCTACGGCGGGACGAATTACCGGAATTGCTGTGCGCCTTGCGGAAATATAGCGGCGCGTATTAGACCGAGCTGGGATTGTGCCTGTTCCGGCCCGGCTCATCCCTTGTCTTTCCTTGGCATTCCCGGATTGGCGCCCTCGGCGGTGTTGATGGCGGCGATGATCATCCATGGGGTGCCGGGGCTCATGCTGATGGTGAGCATATCCGGCAAGCCATCGAGCGGGTTGGCGCTCGTCTTTTTTACCTGGCCGCATATTCTCTCGACTTGAACCCGATCGAAAAAATGGGGAGCAAGGTCAAAACGATTCTTCGATCCCTCCGGGCGCGAACTCCCGACTCGCTACTCGAAACCATCTTGAATCGAGTCCGTCCTTCCGATGTCGTTGGCCAGTTTCTCTCGTGTGGGTACAAAATATCGTGAAATGCTCTGGCGGACTTATCAGAAACGGATGACAGTTTTAAAACCTCCACCCTGCAAATTATAAAAATTTATACGGAAATTATGCAGATAGGCTATCTGCTTTATTATGGAAAATCCCAGGCCACTTCCGCTCTGTTCTTGTCCGCTTGGCCTAAAAAA
>JAISEW010000182.1 GCA_031263945.1 Gracilibacteraceae bacterium
ACTGCCCGTTTGGGCGGATATTCCCGGCAACCGTTACGAATATGAAATGAACGTGCTTTTCCTCGCGGCCAGGACCGGGACGCCGTTCGTGGAAGTGCGGATCGCCACCTTATATCAGGATAACAACGCTTCTTCGCATTTTCATGTGTGGCGGGATTCATTCCGAATTTTTCTTGTTATGGCAAAATTTGGAATATCCTCTATGCTGTCCGCATCTCTGGATTTCACGCTGTTTACTTTGCTGACGGCTTTGTCCGGCGACTTGAGTTCCGCCGGCGTCCTGCGCGCCACCGCGCTCGCCCGTCTCTTGTCGGGAACCGTCAATTATCTGCTGAACAGAAAATGGGTTTTTTCCTCAAAAGGCGACGTAAGAAAGCAAACGATAAAATATGTATTGCTTTTTTGCTTTTTACTGTTAGCCAGCTGGAAAACGGTGGATATTATTCACGCCGTCACCGGCTGGCATATCGCCGTGGTCAAAATACTGACGGACGGCTTCCTGTTTTTCCTCAGTTTTACAATTCAGACGAAATTCGTTTTTGCCCGGCGTTAGGGGGACTGTTTTATGATTTTAGTGACGGGCGGCGCGGGCTATATCGGTTCTCACGTCTGCGCCCTGCTGCTGGCCATGGGGCGGGAGGTCGTAATCGCGGACGATCTGTCCAACAGCGGCGCGGACGCGGTGGAGCGCCTGGAAAAGATCACGGGGCGGCGGCCGCTCTTTTGCCGGGGCGACGTGCGGGACACCGGTTTTATCACGGGAGTCGCGCGGACGTACCGCCCGGAATGCACGCTGCATTTTGCCGGTTTGAAAGCGGTGGGGGAATCCGTGCGCCGGCCGCTCGCTTATTACGACGTGAATGTCGGCGGGACGGTGACGCTGCTCAGAGCGCTGCGGCGGTACGGAGGGCGCCGTTTTGTGTTCAGTTCCTCCGCCACGGTGTACGCGCCGAGCGAGGTGATGCCCCTGACGGAGGAATCGCCGCTCGGGCCGTATAATCCATACGGCTGGACAAAATTTATGGCGGAGCGGGCGCTGCTCGACCTGGTCGCCGCGGAAGCGGACTGGCGCGTGGCCCTCCTGCGCTATTTTAACCCCGTGGGCGCTCACCCCAGCGGTCTTTTAGGGGAAAACCCGCGGGGGACGCCGAACAACCTCATGCCCCGCCTGTGCGACGCCGCGGCCGGAGTGACGCCGCGCCTCAGCGTTTTTGGCCTGGACTACCCGACGCGGGACGGGAGCGGCGTCCGCGATTATCTGCATGTGACGGATCTGGCCCTGGGGCATATCCGGGCGATGGAGCTCCTGGAAACCTCGGCGGGCGCGCATATATACAATCTGGGCACGGGAGTCGGGCTGAGCGTATTGGAGATGATCGCCGCGTTTCAGGCGGCCACCGGGATAGCGGCGCCGTATGAGGTCTGCCCGCGCCGGCCCGGCGATCTGGCGGCTTACTATTCCTCGCCGGCCAAGGCGGAGCGGGAGATGGGCTGGAAAGCGGAAAAAACCCCGGCGGATATGTGCGGGGACGCCTGGGCGTTTTATAAGAAATCCTTTATATGAATATGGGGATGAGAAACGCCATTGACGTCTGCGCTATAATATAGTACATAAAAATTCAGGCGAAAGGCGGACGAATCAAAATGGAAAAACCCGTGACAACTCTGGAGTCTCATATCCAGGCGTATTTGGCGTATCTGCGCGACGAGGAAAAAAGCCGGAACACTTTAAGTAAATACGAGTATGACCTGCGGCGCTTCATCAAATTTCTCACGGAAGCGGGCGGAGGCGAGCCGGACAAGGCGGGCGCTCTGACCGGTTTGACCAAGGAGATATTGCGCGCTTACAAGGATGAAATATCTCAGAGTTACGCCGCCGTCAGCGTCAATTCCATGCTGGCCGCCGTGAACGGGTTTTTGAGCTTCCAGGGGATGGGTGATATGCACATCAAGCAGCTGCGGATCCAGCACCGCGTGTTTTGCGGACAGGACGAGGAACTGGACCGGGAGGAATACGGGCGGATTTTGGAGGCGGCGGCGGCGGAAAAGAAGCAAAGCAATCTGAACCTGATCCTGCAAACGATCTGCGCCACGGGGATCAGAGTAGGCGAACTCGTCCACATCACCGTAGAAGCGGTCCGGGCCGGTCGGGCCGACGTCCTGAGCAAGGGCAAGGCCCGGCAAATACTCATTCCCGCCAGTCTGCGCCGCCTCCTGCTGGAGCATATCGAGCGGAAAAAACTGACGACGGGCAGTATTTTCCTCACCCGCAGCGGCAGGCCCGTACACCGCAGCAATATCTGGCGCGGGATGAAAAACCTGAAAGAGGCGGCCGGGGTGGCGGCGGCCAAACTGTTTCCGCATAACCTGCGCCGGCTCTTTGCCCGCGTGTATTACGACATAGGAAAGGATCTCGCCCGGCTGGCTGATATCCTGGGGCACAGCGACGTCCGCACCACGCAGATCTATATCATGTCCAGCGGCCATGAGCATCTGCGGCAACTGGACCGCATGAATTTGGTCGCGCGGCGCGCCTGAAGCGGCGGGCGGGGAGACGGCCGCCGCCGGAAAATATAAAAAAGCAACATAATTTATATTATGTAGTATGAATATCGCGCAAAAAAAGGCGGAGACCGGCTGCACGACATATTTCGCCATAATTATAACTAAAAACCATGGGCATGTCAAGGATAATACTGGAAATACGGTAAAAATTCAGATTTCGGGCAGCGCGGAACAGACAGGCCTTGGTTCATTATGGCCATAAAGCAGCGAAAATTTTACGAAAGCCTGACCTTGATTGCTTTATAAGACATATA
>JAISEW010000193.1 GCA_031263945.1 Gracilibacteraceae bacterium
ATTGTGATCATATACTCCCCTTCTACGGACCGGGGCCTTGCAGCCCGAATTCTTACGGTCCCGAATCTTACAGCCTCGGGTCGACCGGCTCGCTCTCCATAGCCAGCACCCCGAAAACACATTCATGCACCCTGTAGAGCGGCTCGTTTCGCACAAAGCGCTCCAGAGATTCCATACCCAGCGCGAACTCGTTTAACGCCAGATTGCGCTTCTTACTGAGCGACCGCTTTTTCAGCCGCTCCAAATTTTCGCCCAGCGTGTATTCCGGGCCGTAGATGATGCGCAGATATTCACGTCCGCGGCATTTCACCGCGGGCTGCAGCAGCTCGCCGCCTTTGGTTGGAATGAAATCGCGGGGTTTAACCACCATACCCTCTCCGCCATTCGCCGTCAACTCCATCCACCAGGCGATGCCCGCGGCGACGCTGCCTTCATCCGACAGATCCACAGGCAGATAGTTTGTCGTCAGGAAAATCCTGTCGAAGCCGGTCATATATTTCTCGATGGTCTCCATATGCCAAATATGATCCTGCTCACACCAGACCTTGCCCTCCGTGGCAAGCATATGAAACGGCGCGGCGCGGTAATCGTCAAGAACCTCCACGTTCCAGCAATACTGCCGGTACGCGCCGGTATAGCGGCTCAGAGCGTCCGCGCGTTCCTCACAGGCCGCGAGCAAGGCCGGCAGATCGGCGTCATTGTCCGATTGCGCTTCGCGCGTCTGCCCGCCCGCGTCCGAAGCGGCGATCGCCTGCCGGACGGCCCGCATTGCCGCGTCCAGGCCCCCGCGCCCGGCCGCGCCAACAGGGGCGTATTGTTCTTCCAGCAGCTTCTGCGCCTTGGCGTTCCAGGGCATGATCTCAGCGTCCAAACACAGCCAGCCGGTGGAAAAATCCTCCCAGAAACAGGACTTGTCCAGCACGGCCCGCAGGCGGGCGAGCAGCGCCTTTTCAGTTTCCTCGTCGTCGAAAAAGCGCCGTCCGGTGCGGGTATAAATGATGCCAAAGCCGCCGTCGTTCACCTTGAAGCGCCGGGACGCCGTCTCCGCGTCACGGCAAAGCACGATCACGGCGCGGCTGCCCATGTGCTTTTGCTCGCACACCAGTTTGCTCACGCCGCGCGCTTTGAAATAATCAAAGGCGTCGGCGGGATATTCGAGATAATCCGCCAAGCCGCTCGTTTCGCAGGGAGACATGGTGGGCGGCAGATAGATAAGCCAGCGCGGGTCGGCGGCAAAACGGCTCATGACTTCCAGCGCGGCGGCGGCGTTTTCCGCCCCGATCTTGACGGAACGCCGCAGACGCGTGGAAAGATATTTCCGCCCCGTCACGTCGTCGATATTCAGCATATCGTCCGCTTGAACCGGCTCGTCTAGGAACGGTCTAACCGGAGCGTAGTATTCCCGGTTCGCGGGAACCCGCACGAGCGTCTTTTCGGGATACCTGTACGCCGTCAGCCCGCCGCCGAAAACACAGCCGGTGTCGATGCAAATGGTATTATTGACGAACTCCGCTTCCGGCGCAGGCGTATGCCCGTAGACCACCAGGGCCTTGCCGCGATATTCATTTGCCCAAGGCAGACGCACGGGCAGGCCGTATTCGTCCGTCTCGCCGTCTGTGTCGCCATAGAGGCAAAACTCGCGCACCCTGCCGCTGGCGCGTCCCTGATACGTTTCGATCAGCCCCGCGTGGGCGGCAACCAGCCTGCCGTCGTCAAATACATAGTGGCTGATCAGCCCGTCCAAAAACGCCTTGACCTCGGCGATACATTCATCGCTTTGCGCGGCGAGCTGTTCCACGGTTTTATCGAGACCGTGGCTCATCCGCACGTCATGCCCCCGCAGTTTTTTCAGCAGTTTTACATCATGGTTGCCCGCCACGCAGAACGCCGCGCCGGCCTGCTTCATATTCATGACAAGCCGCAGAACATCCACATTGCCCGGCCCGCGGTCGCACAGATCGCCCAGGAATACCGCCCTGCGCCCCACTGGAGGGACGGCGGCGCAATGTTCTTTGTCCACGTCATATCCCAGTTCGGACAAGAGCGCGCAAAGCTCGTCATAGCAGCCGTGAACGTCGCCTATGACGTCAAAGGGACCGTGTTCGCCCTTCTTGTTGTTCCAAAGCGGCATGCGGATAATTTCCGCCTGAGCCGCTTCCTCCTCGCTTTTCAGCACATAGATATAGCGAAATCCTTCTTTTTTAAGTGAGCGGATTGAACGCCGCAGCTGCTCGCCCTGGCGTTTGACGACGTGATCCCCGATGTTTCGATCGGAACGGGACGCGTTGCGTTCACGGCAGACTTCTTCGGGAATATCCAGCACTATGGCCACGGCGTGACAGTTTCGCGCCTTCGCCAGCTTCATAGCTCCGGCGCGGTCTTCTTTTTGCACATTCGTCGCGTCAATCACCGTGAGCAGCCCCGCTTCCAGCCGCTTTCCGGCCACATAATAGAGCGCGTCAAAGGCCTGCGGCGTCGCCTGCTGGTTGTTCTCGTCGTCCGAAACCAGCGCCCGAAAATAGTCGGAGGACAGGACCTCAGTGGGCTTGAAGCGCGCTTTGGCAAATGTGGATTTGCCGCTGCCGGACACGCCCGCCAGCACTACAACGGAAAGTTCCGGTATCTCTATTCGCATACTGTAAACACCCCCATCTGCGTCGGCGCGCCGTAAACCGCGTCCGCGTCTCCGACTTCGGAAAACCGCACGGCGTACCCGAATTTTTCCGCCGCCCTGTCCGCCCATTCCCGGAACTCCGGCCGCGTCCACTCGAAACGGTGGTCGCCGTGGCGCAGGCCGTACTCATACAAAGAAG
>JAISEW010000004.1 GCA_031263945.1 Gracilibacteraceae bacterium
ATGTGGTCGGCGCGGCATGGGGGCGGGAGACGGCGCGGCGGATGCTGCCGGTGGCGGCGCGGCGGGGCGCGTGGGAGGTAAGCGGTCTCACCGCGGCGCCGGGTCTTGCCCGCTCCAACCGCCAGCATCAGGTTTTTCTCCTGGGCGCGCGCGTTATCCGCTCGCCGGGACTGGCGCGCGCGCTGCAAGAGGCTTATCACACCCTGACGCCGGCCGGCGCCTGCCCGATCGCCGTGCTGCGCCTGACTTTGCCGCCCGGTGAAACGGACGTCAATGTGCATCCCGCTAAACTGGAAGTGAAGTTTCAGGCGGAACGGGAAGTGGAAGAATTCCTGCGGGAAAGTGTGCGGGCGGTGCTGACGGCTCAGGCCGGCGCCCGTCCGCTGGGATGGGACGGCCGGGAGATCCGGCCGTCCCGGCGAACGGGCGGCGGCGGTCCGCTGCGCCCGTCCGCGCCCGTGCCGGAGCAGACGCGTTTCCTCTACGCGCCTGCTCCGGCCGAACCCGAGCGGGAGAGGGCGGCGGAGCCGCCGTCCGCCGCGCCGGCCGAAGCGGAAGAATCCCCCGGCGCTTACACCGTTCCCGCTGTTCAGCCCCCGCCCGGTCGTTTCGCCGACCTGCGTCCGCTGGCCCAGCTTTTTCGCACCTATATCCTGGCGACGGACGAAACGAATCTGTACATTATCGACCAGCACGCCGCCCATGAACGGGTGCGTTACGAGCGCCTGCTGGCGGATACTCGGGGGCGGCGGGCGGCGCAGATGCTGCTGGCGCCGGAAACACTGACGTTTTCCTGGCAAGAAGAGCAGGTGTTTTTGGAATATTATGAAAAATTACGCGATTTAGGTTTTATCGTGGAAGAATTCGGCCCGCAGACCTATCTGCTGCGCGCCGCGCCCTGTACGGGCCCTTACGCTTCGCCGTCGGAGGTTTTTCACCGTTTTCTGGCGGAAACTTTGGCCGGCGGCGCCCCGCCGGACGCGGAGCGCCTGCTGGAACGCTGGGTTTTCCTCACGGCTTGCCGCGGCGCGGTCAAAGCGGCGGAACCGTTGACTTTACCGGCCATGGAGGAATTGCTCCATATGCTGGGACAGACGGAAAACCCGTATACCTGTCCGCACGGCCGGCCGGTCCTTTTGTCCATGAGCCGCGGCGAGCTGGAAAAAAGATTTTTCCGCACCTGAATCCGCCGGAGATGAAGCATTGAGCGCGTCGGAACTGATCATGATCGACGGCCCGACCGCCGTGGGCAAGAGCGCCCTGGGCGCAGCGCTGGCCCGTTCGCTCGGCGGGGAAATAATTTCCGGCGACTCGGTGCAAATATATAAAGGTTTGAATATCGGCGCCGCCAAACCGACGCCGGCTGAACAGGGGGGCGTTCCCCATCATTTATTGGACGAGCTGGAACTGACGGAGGGCTTTAGCGCGGCGGACTTTCGGGAGAGGGCCGCGCGGCGGGCGGCGGAGATCCGGAGCCGGGGACGGCTGCCGATCGTCGTAGGCGGAACCGGGCTTTATCTGCGCGCGCTGACGGACGGGTTCACTTTTGCCGCCGCCGGCAGCGCCGAGAGCAAAGAACGCTGGAAGGCCGCCGCCGCCCGCTTCGGCCCGGAGATCCTCCACAGGCGGCTGCGGGATCTGGATCCCGCTTCGGCGGCCCGCCTCCACCCTCACGACACCGCCCGCCTGATCCGCGCCCTGGAAGTGTTCGATCTGACCGGCGTCCCGCTGTCGCGGCAGCGGGATTTCGCGGAGCGCGAATATCCGCCCCGGCCGGGCGTCGTCGTTTTTGGCCTGACAGCGCCGCGGCCGTGGTTGTACGAGCGCGTCGAAGAGCGGGCGGCGGCCATGCTGGCCGGCGGGCTGATCGAGGAGACCGCCGCCCTGCTGCGCGCCGGCGCCGACCCGAACCTCAAGCCTTTGCGCAGCATCGGCTACAGGCACGCCATCGCTTATCTGCGCGGACTGACGACCAAAGCCGAGACCCTGCGGCTTTTACAAAGAGACACCCGCCGTCTGGCCAAACGGCAGTGGACCTGGTTCGCCAGAGATCCGCGCGTGATCTGGTTCGACGTCACGGAAACGCCGCGGGAGGAGATAATTGAGCGGATGAAAATAATAATACAGTAAGCCTTTCCTATTGCGGCGGGGCCGCGCGTCGTGTACAATAGAAAACAGTTTCAGCGAAAGGATTGGTAGAATAATGATGACAAAGTCGTCCTTGAATTTACAGGACAGTTTCTTGAACCAGTTGCGCAAGGAAAACGTGCCGGTCACCATATATCTCGTCAACGGGTTTCAGCTTAAAGGACTGGTGCGCGCCTTTGACAACTACACGGTTTTTCTGGAATTCGACGGCAAACAGCAATTGATTTTTAAACACGCCATATCGACGGTGATGCCCAACCGGGCGATATCGCTGCATTTTATGAACCAGCAGGACCAAGGGGAAAAGACGTGACGGAAAAAACGCTGCCGCTGAGTGAGGAACAATTGCGGGAGATCGCCGAGGAGTTCGGCACTCCTTTTCATTTATACGATGAACGAGGCATCCGATTGAACATGCGCCGCCTGTCGCGGGCTTTCGCGGATCTGCCGGGTTTCAAGGAGTATTTCGCGGTCAAAGCCGCGCCGAATCCCTATTTACTGCGGATTTTGCGCGAAGAGGGAGCGGGAGCGGACTGCAGTTCTCTCCCCGAGTTGATTTTAGCGGAAAAAACGGGGCTGCGGGGCCGGGAGATTGTCTTTACCTCCAACGACACGCCGGCGGCGGAATACCGCAAAGCGGCGGAACTGGGGGCTATCATCAATCTGGACGACCTGAGCCATCTGCCTTTTTTGCGCGAAACCGCGGGACTGCCGGACATCATCTCTTTCCGCTATAATCCCGGTCCCCTGCGGCGGGGCAACGCGATCATCGGCCAGCCGGAAGCGGCGAAATACGGTCTGACGAAAGAACAGCTTTTCACCGGGTTTGAGCAGGCTCGCGCCTGGGGGGTCAGGCGCTTCGGTCTCCACGCCATGATCATATCCAATGAGCTTGATCCGGATTATTTTCTCGACACCGCCCGCATGATGTTTGAACTGGCGGGGGAGTTGGCCGGCGCCGGCGTGCCGCTGGAGTTCATCAACCTGGGCGGGGGAGTGGGGATCCCTTACCGGCCGGAGGAACAGGAAGTAGATCTGGAGTATCTGGGGCGCGAAACGACGCGGCTTTACGCCGAACTGATCACGGGACGCGGTCTGGGGTCGCCGCGGGTGGCCATGGAATGCGGCCGCTTGATGACGGGGCCTTTTGGCTGGCTCGTCGCGACAGTTCGCCATAAAAAAGATATATACAAACAGTATGCCGGCCTTGACGCCTGCATGGCTGATTTAATGCGCCCGGCGCTCTACGGGGCTTATCACCATATCACGCCGCTCGGAAAAACCGGCGCTCCTTATGACCATTTGTACGACGTGACCGGCAGTTTGTGCGAGAACAACGACAAATTCGCCATCGACCGTCCGCTGCCTTTTCTTGAGCGAGGCGATATTTTGGTCCTCCACGACACGGGGGCGCACGGTCACGCGATGGGATTCAATTACAACGGCAAGCTCCG
>JAISEW010000102.1 GCA_031263945.1 Gracilibacteraceae bacterium
TACGGACTCGACTATGCCGCTAAAGCGGCAGTCTCGTACCTGCACCCCGCTCCTGACGACCGTCTTTCGCTCCATGACCATGGTTATTCTCCCTCCGTCATTCCGGCTTCATGCCGGAACCCATCCCTGTTTTCCATTTCAGGTACGAGACTGCGGCATAGTCGTGACGCCACTTCAAGCCTGCTAAATCCATTATACAAATCTTTGCGTGCCATAGTCCGCACTCATAAAAATATAATTTACCATATGCCCTATATCTTTATCTACACCCCGATGATTCGCTCCCCCTTGACAAAACACAGATTTTTCTGTAGTATTTTAAGAAGGAACTTTGATAAACAAGGACTGGATTTTTATAACGGAGGTGCTAAATAATGTTAGAACAAAAATTTTTCAAATGTAATCATTGCGGGAATCTTGTCGGGATGCTCCATGACAGCGGCGTAAAGATCATCTGCTGCGGAGAGCCGATGGCCGAGCTGAAGGCGAACACGACCGACGCCGCGAAAGAAAAACATGTCCCGGTCGCGGTCAAAACAGCCGATCTGATCAAAGTGAGCGTCGGCAGTGTCGCGCACCCGATGCAGGAAGAACATTTCATCGAATGGATCTATGTACAAACGGCAAAAGGCGGGCAGCGTAAAGTCCTGCGGCCGGGCGCGGAACCGGCGGCGGCTTTTGCCCTGACCGACGACGAGGCGGTCGCGGTTTACGCCTATTGCAATCTGCACGGACTCTGGAAAGTAACCCTCTGATCCCGCGGAAAAAACGCGCAAACGCTGTCTCCAAACGGAGACAGCGTTTTTTCTCTCAACTCAACTCATCCCGCAGCGCCTCGATCACGTTCGCGTTTTTTATCCCTCGCACCGCGTAGATCATGGTGACGAACACGATGAGGAACACGCCGCCGGCGCTGACGGCGATACCGCGCCAGGGAAGCGTAAACGGGACGTCCACGCCGCCCAGGACCGCCCGGTAGATCAAATAGGTGATCCCCGCCGACGCCGGCAGACCGTAGAGCAAGGCTTTCAGCCCGTAAAAAAGACACTCAAAACTCATCATCCGGGCGAAGCCGCGGCTGCTCATCCCGACGGACCTCAGCATGGCGAGCTCGCGCCGGCGCAGCTTGATGCCCGTGGATACCGTGTTGAACACGTTGGCGACGGTGATGAGCGAGATCAAAATGACGAAGCCGTAAGTGAAAATGTTAATGACCAACAGGATATTGCGGTTTTGCGCCAAGGCCTCCGCCGCGTTGTACAGCGCGTAACCGGACTCTGCGTCCGTCTCCGCTATCAGGGCCTGCATCTCGGCGGCGCTTTCCCATGGGTCGGCGGAGGAAAAATTCATGGTTATGCCGGAATAATCCTCCTCCGGCGCCGGAAAGAGCGATTTTGCCGAATAGGGAGCGAAGGCGGTAACCCCGTAGTAATACGTTTGAAACAATATGTCCGGTATTTCCGCGGCGAAAGTGAAAGTTATGTCCATCGCGGGATAGGCGTCGCCTGCCGGGGCCGAGGCCGGCGTGACCGGCATGGTGACGGAGCTGTTTTGGAAAACGTCAAGGGCGACCGTGCGCTGCAAATCACTGTCATAACCGGTTTTCTTCGCGACGGCGGGGAGTTTTCCGTTTTCCACGCCGTACTCAGCCGCCGAAAGCCCCAGCGCGTCAAGGTATTTCCCGTAAGTGGCGTCGTCGACAAACCTCAGAGTCACATGCACCCGCGCGGCCGAATTTTCCCGGCCGCCGTCCGGAATTTCCACGATCCCGCCGACTTCGTTTTGTAAAAATTCCTCCGAAAACTCGCTGGCGGAAACATAGCCGACGCATGGCAGCGACGTCGTATACGCGCCGGCCGTCACTCCGGACGCGCCGTTCATCCGGTCATACAGCCGCAGCAGTTCTTCGTCGCCCAAATGGTAAGAGCCCTGCGAAACTCCGAACGCGAGGTCAAATCCATAGTCGCCTATCGTCATTTCCGTTCCTTGCCGGATATACATGCCGAAGGCGCTGGCGGCGATAAACAGCGTCACGCTGACAAAGAGGGAAATGACCGTGCTGCGGTAACGTTTTCTGCTGCGCTTGAAATTCTTCAGTGCCAGCGTGCCCTCCAGCCCGAACAGCAACCCCGCGAGTTTGGACGTCCTGACTTCGTTCGCTTTTATTTTGACGTCGCCGCTCTGGCGGATAATGTCAATAGCGGACTGACTGAACGCTCTCCTGGCGGGAATATAGGCGGAAATCAGGATCGTCGCCGCGCTGACCGCCGCCGCCACAGCGATCGATGGCCAGGACAGGCTGAGCGTCAGTGGGACTGCGCCGGAAAACATATATTTGGTTATATCGCTGATCAGATGCAAAGTGACGCCGATGCCGCCGATCCCCGCGGCGATCCCGAGCGGGATGCCGATGGCGCCGATGCAAACGCCCTCGAACAGCACGGATTTCCGCAGCTGTTTTTTCGTCGCGCCCACAGAGACGAGGATCCCGAATTGCCGGGAACGCTCGCTGACCGATATGGCAAACGAGTTGTAGATCAAAAGGACGGAGCCGACCATGATGAGGGCGATCAAAATCCCGCCGAGCGAATAGAGGACCCTGTTATAGCCGTCGTTGGCGGAAACGCCGTATAAGCGCAAAAGCGCGCGGTTGTACTCGTAAGAAGCGCCGCCGGCCGTCTTTTCCGCGTAGCGGTAAACCTTGCCGGGCGACTTGAGCGTGACCAGCGCGTCATAGCCGGATGAATTATCAGAATTTTCTGTCTTTACGGTCGCGACGCTTTCGACTTCTTTGTCCGCCGTTATCTTCGCAATGAACGCGGGATCGACATCTGTGAATTTCACGTGCCAGCCGCCGCTTACCGCTATTTCCGCTTGGATGAGGCTGTTTTGCAGCGAGGCGATGAACGTCGTCACCGCCGTGATCATCGCGGCGGAGAGGATCACGCCGATGATGGTGACTATCGTCCGGGCGCGGTTCTTTTTCAGGCTCTGCCAGGTTATTTTATGGAAAATGTTTTTCATATCTCCATCGGTCGCCGCCTTTTCACAAGCTTCCATTAACACTATACCATACTTATATGACTCCCCGGTGACTTCCAAGTGACGGATCTGTCACTTGGGGAATCGCATGGAAAACAAACCCCGCCGCCGTCATTGCTGGAATCCAAAAAATAGCAAGAGGCCCGCCCGAGTAAAGGGGCGGGCCTCTTGCGTCTTAGGGGGTATACTTAGGGATTGTTACTTAATAAAGCTGACAAGTTTTTCGCGTATTTTTGGCCTATTCGTGTAATTCCATACTATCATACGGAG
>JAISEW010000105.1 GCA_031263945.1 Gracilibacteraceae bacterium
GCAAACGGGCGACGAGGGGCGGCAGGATGACGTCATGGCGTTTGACGAGGGAAAACAGCACTTTATCCGGACTCAGCGCGCTTTGGTCCGTTTCCGAACCGATGAGCCACAGGTTTTCCCCCGTGCCGGCGGCGTCGATCACGCCGCTGCCGGCGGCGCCCACCAGATTAAAAATAACGTCCGTGCCGTTCACCTGCATCTGATCGGCCATGGCCGCGACATGAGAGCGCGTGGGCGCGTCGCCTGCCAGACCCTTCATGATCTCCTGGTTGGAGCGGGCGAGCGAACTTCCCTCCCGAAATCCGGCGTAATACCGCTGCGTGAGGGCGTTATCCCGGTCGCTGATAAAACCCAGCACATGCGATTGGCTGACGACCCCGGCCAGATACCCGGCGACAAAACCGGCTTCTTCCCCTTTGTAATTGACCGCGAGCAGATTGGCCGGGACAGCGCCGGTCCAGGCGGCGTCCACGATGATATACCGGCTGTCCGGGTTCGCCGCCGCGGCCGCGGCGACCGCCGCCGCGGAATTCGCGCCGAAAGTTATGACGACGTCGGCGCCTTTTTTCTGGAGTTCCAGCAGGCGGGCGTCGTAATCCTTGACGGTGCGCGCCTCCACATAAGCCACGCCGGCGCCGGTCTCCGCCTGGATCTGCGTCAGCGCCGCCCAGGCCGAAGCGTAATAGTCCCCGCTCACGCCTTCCGCTCCCGTAATAAGGGCGACGCGCGGCGTTCCTTCCCCAAACAGTTCCAAGCCCACGTCCTGCCCCAGCCCGCCGGGCAGTTCCACCCGGTCGCACGCGGCCAGCGCGCTCAACAGGCATAAAGCCGCGAACATTATAAATCCCCGCAGCGCCAGACTATTTTTCATAATATTCAAATAACTCCATCGGGTAATTTTTTCGCGCGGATCTCCTCGCCCATCAGGGTCATAAGCGCGTCCAGGCTCATTTTTTCCGAATCCTGCCGCCCGTAACGGCGCGCGGCCACGGAGTTTTCCAGCTCCTCCGCGTCCCCGACCACCAAAGTGAACGGTATTTTCTCCACCTGCGCTTCCCTGATCTTGTAGTTCAGTTTTTCCCGCCGCCCGTCCACTTCGGCGCGGATCCCGGCTTCGGTCAGGGCGGAGCGCACGCGGGCGGCATACTCGCCGTGCCTGTCGCTGATCGGCAGCACCCGCGCCTGCACCGGGGCCAGCCACAGCGGAAAAGCGCCGGCGTACTGCTCCGTCAGCAAAGCGATGAAGCGCTCGATGCTGCCGTAGATGGTGCGGTGGACCATGACGGGCCGGTGTTTTTCCCCGTCCTCGCCGATATAATTCAGGTCGAATTTTTCCGGCATCTGAAAATCCAGCTGGATGGTCCCGCATTGCCAGGTGCGGTCCAGGCAGTCTTTTAGATGAAAGTCGATTTTCGGGCCGTAAAAAGCCCCGTCGCCCGGGTTGATCTTATAAGCGACGCCGCGCGCGCGCAAAGCTTCCGCCAGAACGCCGGTCGCCTGTTCCCAGTCCTCCGCCGCGCCCATCGAGTGTTCCGGCCGGGTGGACAGTTCCACCTCATAGGCGAATCCGAAGGTCTTGTAAAAATAATCGACCAGGTCGATGACCCCGACGATTTCTTCTTTGACCTGAGAAGGCGTCATGAAAATATGCGCGTCGTCCTGGGTGAAATTGCGCACGCGCAAAAGGCCGTGCAGGACGCCCGAAAGCTCGTGGCGGTGCACCAGGCCCAGCTCGCCGCAGCGAATGGGCAGATCGCGGTAGCTGCGCAGTTTGGTTTTGTACATGATCATGCCGCCGGGACAGTTCATCGGTTTTATGGCGTAGTCCTCGCCGTCAACCTGGGTGAAATACATGTTTTCCCGGTAATGGTCCCAATGCCCGGATTCCTCCCACAGCTCCCGCCGCAGAATGATCGGGGTGCGGATCTCGTCATACCCTCTTTTCAGATGTTCCCGCCGCCAGAAGTCCTCCAGCGCGTTGCGCAGGATCATGCCTTTAGGATGGAAAAAAGGAAAACCGGGACCTTCCTCGTGCAGGCTGAACAGATCCAGCTCCTGCCCCAGTTTGCGGTGGTCGCGCCGCTTGGCTTCCTCCAGTTTGAAAAGAAAATCATCCAGCTCGGCTGTTTTCGCGAAAGCGTAGCCGTAAATGCGCTGAAGCATCTTGTTTTTTTCGTCGCCGCGCCAGTAAGCGCCCGCGACGCTGTGCAGGCGGAAAGCTTTCAGCGCTTTTGTCGACGGCACATGCGGCCCGGCGCACAGATCGGTGAAATCGCCCTGCGTGTAAAGCGAGATGACCGCGTCCTCCGCCAGTCCGTCGATCAGCTCTACCTTGTATTTTTCGCCCCGTTCCCGGAAAAAAGCGAGCGCTTCCGCGCGGGAGACTTCGCGGCGCGTAAAAGGCAGATCCTCTTTCACCAGGCGTTTCATCTCTTTTTCGAGGGCGCTCAGATCATCCGGCGTGAAAACGTGTTCGGAGTCCAGGTCATAGTAAAATCCATTGGCGACAGCCGGGCCTATGCCGAATTTGACGCCGGGAAACAGGCGGGCCACCGCCTGCGCCATCAGGTGCGAGGTAGAATGTCTCAGCACCTCCAGGCCTTCGCTGTCATCCGGCAGCACAAACTCCACCCGCGCGTCCGCCGTCAGCGCGGCGGAGAGATCCGTGAGCGCCCCGTCCACACGCGCGGCTATCGCCATACGGGCCAGAGCGGGGGAAACGGATTCAGCCAAGCCGCGCAGCGAGCCGCCCTGCTCAAATTCACGCGCGGCGCCGTCTTTCAGCGTTATTTTCAACATCGCCGCCATTAATCGTCCACCTCTCTCACAGTCGATGCAATCGTTGGAAACCCTTTTGCCGCCATAGTATATCACGCCGGGCGGGAATTGTCCACCGCGGTTTTATGCTTGACAGATCTTGGCGCTTCTGTTAGTATAGGGTCGTGGCCGGCGCGGCCGGCGGCATGTTGTACGGTAGTGTGGTAAGGTCTATTATTTGTAGAACGGAAGGATGGCAGAAAATGGATTTGCATGCGCTTTTTTGCGTTGTTTTGTTCAGGCACGGATTCCGGCGGATCGCCGCCGGAGCGGGAGGTCTGATTTTTTATTGCCGCGGGAACTGGATTGCTCGCAATGACGCTGGGGGCCTGAATGGCGCTTCTCGCAATGACGATGGAGGCCTGAAGAACTGTAACCAAAAATTATAGACGGGAGCGATATCAATGTTTGCTAAAACTTTTTTGCTGATCATATTCATCGCGGTCATGGCGGGGGTCGGGGTGTACTCCCGGAAAAAAGCTCTGGACGTGAGCGGGTTCGTCCTCGGCGGGCGCAATATGGGGCCGTGGATGACGGCTTTTGCTTATGGGACTACGTATTTTTCCGCGGTGGTTTTTGTCGGTTACGCCGGACAGTTCGGCTGGCGCTACGGTATCGCCGCCACCTGGATCGGGCTCGGCAACGCTTTCATCGGCTGCCTGCTGGCCTGGGTGGTCCTCGGCCGGCGCACGCGCGTCATGACCAACCATATAGGTTCCGCCACGATGCCGGATTTTTTCGGCGCCCGCTACAACAGCCCCGCCCTGAAAATAGTTTCCTCCGCCATCATCTTTGTCTTCCTGATCCCTTACACCTCGTCCATTTATAACGGGCTGTCCCTCCTGTTCGGCATGGCTTTTGACGCGCCTTACTGGGCCTGCGTCCTCGTCATGGCGGCGCTGACCGCCGTTTATGTGGTGCTGGGCGGTTATGTGGCGACGACGATCAATGATTTCATCCAGGGCCTGATCATGCTGCTGGGCGTCGGCTGCGTCGTCTGGGCCACTTTGGCCGGCCGCGGCGGTTTTATGGCCGCCCTGCGCGAACTGGCGGAGATCCCCAGCGACGCGCCGGCCACTTTCGGCCAGCCGGGCGCTTTTGTCTCGTTTTTCGGCCCCGATCCGCAAAACCTGCTCGGCGTCATTATTCTGACCTCGCTGGGCACTTGGGGGCTGCCGCAAATGGTGCATAAGTTTTACACGATCCGGAGCGAAAAAGCCATCGCCGCCGGCACGATCATTTCCACCCTGTTTGCCGTGATAATATCCTGCGGCTGTTACTTCCTCGGCGGTTTCAGCCGTCTGTTCGACGATCCCTCCCTGTACGGCGGCTCGGGCGCCGTCGCCTATGACCGGGTCATTCCCTTCATGCTCTCCGCCTTGCCGGACATCCTGATCGGGCTCATCGTCATCCTCGTCCTCTCGGCCTCGATGTCCACGCTCTCCTCTCTCGTCATCACCTCCAGCTCGACGCTGACGCTGGATTTTCTCGGGCACACCGTCCTGCGCGGCATGTCGGAAAAAACCAAACTCCTGCTGATCCGGGTCTTTGTCGTCGTGTTCATCACCGTCTGCACGCTGCTGGCCTTGGATCCGCCCACCTTCATCGCGCAGCTCATGGGCATTTCCTGGGGGGCGCTCGCCGGCTCCTTTCTGGCGCCTTTCCTCTACGGCCTTTACTGGAAAAGGGTCAGCCGGGCGGCGGTGTGGGCCAGTTTCGCCTTCGGCGTCGGTCTTACCGTTTCCAACATGTTCCTCAAGTTTTTCGCCTCGCCGATAAACGCCGGCGCCTGCGCCATGCTGATCGGGTTGCTGCTGACTCCGCTGGTTTCCCTTATTTTTCCAAATAGGGACCGAGAGGCGGTCGAGCGGATATTCAGCTGTTACAACGAAAAAACCGAAGCCCCGCAGCGCCTGTTTTTGCCGGAGCAGAACGGGCGCGGCTAGTTAAAAGCAGAAAACAACTCATAATGCTTTACATGCGAACATATGTTTGGTATAATGAGCAAAGCACCCGTTCGAAAGGGTATGTAAATGGCGAAACATACCCCAAACGGCCTTGTTATTGACAATCCGCTTAAAACACGATACCATGACCAGGGTTAGCTTTTTCCATTACGAATTATAGACGCATGAGTGGAGGGACGACTATGCAGCAGTTGTCAAATCCGCGGGACATAGTGTTATCAATGGGCTTTGTTCCGGCAGACGGCGAGAGCGAGGTCTATATAAAGTTATATCCT
>JAISEW010000141.1 GCA_031263945.1 Gracilibacteraceae bacterium
TCAAATGATCGCGGCGGACGGGACCCCCACCCGCTCCAGCACTTGCCCGACGGCCTGTTCCTGAGAGACGAAGCTGCTCTTGCCTTTCGGCGACAAAATAAGACGGTGGGCGATCACGACCGTCGCGACCTCTCTCACATCATCAGGGATAACATAATCGCGCATATTGATGTAAGCCATAGCTTTGGCGGCGCGCTGCAAGGCCAGGGCGCCGCGCGGGCTGACACCCAGGCGGATATTCTCGTCATGGCGCGTGGCGTTGACGATCTCCCAGATATATTCCTTGATAAGCTGATTGGCCTTCACATTTTGCGTTTCCTGCTGCATCCGCGCAATATCCGCGGGACCGAGGACCTCATTCAGATCATTCAACGGGTTATCGCCCTCTATCTCGCTCAAGATCTGCATTTCTTTTTCTTTGCTGGGATAGCCCATGACAATTCTCATCAGAAAACGATCCATCTGCGCCTCCGGCAGATGATAAGTACCGTAAGTCTCGACCGGGTTTTGGGTGGCGAGTACCATAAAAGGGCGAGGCAGAAGGATGGTGCCGCCTTCCACGCTGATTTGCCGTTCTTCCATTACTTCCAGCAAACCGGACTGCGCTTTGGGTGAAGCGCGGTTGATCTCGTCCGCGAGGAAAAAATTGCAATAAACAGGCCCTTTTTGGTAAACAAGTTTTTTGCTCTCCGGGTGAATCATCGAATATCCCACAATATCCGCCGGCATGAGGTCGGGCGTCATCTGCACCCGGTGAAAAACCCCGCTCACCGAGCGGGAGAGCGCGGACACCAACTGAGTTTTGCCGACGCCGGGCACGTCTTCTATCAATATGTGACCGCCGGCCAGCAACGCCGCTACCGCGCGCAGAATGACCTGGCGCTTCCCGATGATAGCTTTTTCTATATTTTCCACCAGAGCGATGATCTCCCGCTGCGCTTGCATAAAGCCGTCCTTTCTCCGTCCCCCTCATTCCTCGCCGCCGTAAAACACGCTGTCCTACATCGTTTCGTAAGAGATCCATTCGTCATTGGTTTCGCCGCAGGAACCGCAGACCGTCTTTATGGTTATCCAAGCAAAGGCTTCGGCCCAGTCCTCCGGGTCAAATTCATCTTCACCTTCTTTGATAAAATCCTCCTGTCCCCGCGAATGGATGATCACCGTCAACGCATGGTCCGTTTTTTGGCATTTATCGCAGGCCCAATCTTTAGCAGCCGGTCTTGGCAAATCTCTGGAGTCGCCTCCGCAGACAAATCCGTTCCAGCCGTGATGATCATTGTCAAAAATCAGGTGTTCCCGACCGCAGTCATTACATTTCACCTTCACGATCAAAAAATAATTGTCCCCTTCCTGAGCCACTTTGATCACCCTGTGTTTTTGATAATCGGAATCATCGCCGACGAGCCTGAGCGTAAATTTTTCCGAGCCGCAATCACAAACAATTTTCCCTGTAACTTCAAATTCACTGTTACTGTCGCCTGTCAGCTTTAAGATTCTTTTTAAATGTTTCGGAACAGGCAGCATATCATTATTCATAAAAAACCCCTCTTCAGTCATTCCAGCGCGGCTTTACGCAAACGGTTCATGAAAGCCGCCCCCAATCCGATTTCTTCGGCGGCCTGCACGAGGATCAGGCCGGCGCGCTGTTCGTCCGCCAAACGCAGGCCGGCGAACAGGCGCGCCGCCCCCTGGGCCGGCAGGCGCGCGCTGCCGAGGGAGTATATCACGGGGATTCGCGCGCGCAGCGCGGCGTCCAGCCCGGCGAGCGTCTCGTCCGAGGCCAGGAGGGCGACGCGCTCGCCGGGCCGGACGCCGCGCAATCGCTCCGCGATCTGCCGGCCCGGATCCGCCGGGTCGAGCGGCACTACGCGCCCCTCGGGCGCGTAGTGCCGGTATTTCATCCCGGGCGCTTTCGGCCCCGCGCCGGCGGCACTCTCCCCCGCCGTCCGGACGGTTCGGCCCAGCGCCGCCGCCAGATCTTCCGCCGTCACGGCACCGGGCCGCAAAATGACCGGCCCGTCCGCCGTAAGATCCAGCACCGTCGATTCCAGGCCGATCGGGCAGGGACCGCCGTCCAAAATGAGCGGAACGCGCCCCCGCAGGTCCTGCCATACATGGGCGGCGGCGGTCGGGCTGGGCTTCCCCGACAGATTCGCGCTCGGCGCGGCCAGCGGCAGCGCGGCGGCCCGGATCAAAGCCAGAGCCAGCGGGTGGGCCGGCATCCTCACCCCGACCGTATCCAGGCCGCCGGTCACTTCCGGCGGCACCGCCCGCCGCCGGGGCAAAACAAGAGTCAGCGGCCCCGGCCAAAATTTAGCCGCCAGCAGCCGGGCTTCCGGCGGCCAGGCGGCGCAAACGGTTTCGGCCTGCGCCATATCCGCGATATGCACGATGAGCGGGTTGTCGGCCGGCCGGCCCTTAGCGGCGAATATCCGGCGGCAGGCCGCGGCGTCCAGAGCGTTCGCCCCCAACCCGTAGACTGTTTCGGTGGGGAAGGCCACCAGGCCGCCGTCGCGCAGCAGGGCGGCGGCGGTCTGGATCGCGCCGCCCGGCCCCTCGTTTTCCTGCCAATGCAAGCAGGCTGTTTCCATAATTTACCTCTGAGCTATCAGATCTTTGACGACTTCCCCGGCCAAAATCAATCCCGCCACCGGGGGGACAAAAGCGTTGCTGGCCGGTATTTGCCTGCGTTCCAGGCAATGACGGGCGGCGCCGGGCGGACAAACGCAGCCGGAGCGGCAGCTTGGGGCCATATCTTCCAGCGGCGCCGTGGGTTTTTCCGTGGAATAAACGACCTTCAAAGCCGGCACGCCGAGACGGCGCAGCTGCCGCCGCATGACGCGGGCCAGCGGGCAGACGCTGGTCTCGTAAATATCCGCCACGGTAAAAGCCGTCGCGTCCAATTTATTCGCCGCGCCCATTGAGCTGATGATCGGCGTCCCCGCGGCCCGAGCCCGGCAGACCAGTTCCAGCTTGGCCGTGACCGTGTCCACCGCGTCCACGATATAGTCGTAACAGGTCAGATCCACGCCGGCAGCGGTTTCCGGGCCGTAAAACACATGCCGGGCTTCCACGGCGGCGGCCGGGTTGATCTCCAGCACGCGGGTTTTCATCACGTCCGTCTTGTACCGGCCCACCGTGGCGTGAGTGGCGATGATTTGCCGGTTGATATTGGTCAGACAAACCGTATCGTCGTCAAACAGCGCGAGAGCGCCGACTCCGCTGCGGCAAAGCGCCTCGACGCAGTAGCCGCCCACGCCGCCGATCCCGAACACTGCCACCCGCGCGGCCCGGAGACGGGCCAGGCCGGCTCGCCCGAATTGCAGGGCGGTGCGGGAAAATTGGTCAAGTTGTTCCGCGGCCATAACATTCTCTCATCACCCGCCAGACAAAGAGGGGCAGCACCCACTGCCGCCGGAAACGCCCCGGTTCGCGGATCAGCCGGTACAGCCACTCGCATCCGGCCCGCTGGATCCAAAGCGGCGCCCGTTTTTTGCGCCCGGCCAGCACGTCAAAAGCGCCGCCGACTCCGATGGACACGGCCGCCAGATCCATATGCGCGTCCAGCCAGATCTCCTGCCGCGGCGCTCCGAGCCCGGCCAGCAAAACCTGAGGACGGAAGGCGCGTATCCGCTCCGTGAGCGCTTCCTCCTCCTCCGGCGCAAAATATCCGTGCGCGTATTCGAAAACAAGACCGGGATAAAGCGCACTTTGGCGGGCCGCCGCCTCGGCGGCCACGCCGGGCCGGCCGCCAAGCAAAAAAACGCGCCAGCCCATGCCGCCGCCCACCTGAAACAAAGCCTGAACAAGGTCGATGCCCGTCACCCGTTCCCGCAAGGGCTGCCCCAATCGGCGCGCCGCCCACAGCACCCCGACCCCGTCCGCCGTCACCAGATCCGCCCCTGCCACTGCGGCCCGAAGCCCGGTTTCCGACGCCGCGCGGCAGATCATCTCCGGGTTGGCCGTGACCACGCGCAGACGTTTGCCGTTCAGCACGGCTTCCCGCGCCGCCGCCGCCGTTTCCGCCAGACTGACGTCGTGTATCGGCACGTTCAGGATGGAGACGCGCTTTTTCATCGTTTTTTCATCGGCCCAGCAATTTTCCCGTGCCGCGCGCCACACAGGAAATGGGATCATCCGCCAGAAAAACGGCCAGATCCGTTTCCTGACTCAGCCGTTCCGGCAAGCCAAAAATCAGCGAACCGCCCCCGGTCAGCACGACCCCTTTGTTCAGGATATCCACCGCCAGTTCCGGCGGCGTGCGTTCCAGCACGTCCCTGACGCCGGAAATGATAACGTCCAGGATTTCCTCTATCGCTTTATAAGCGGAGCGGGAGTTCATGGCTACGACTTTGGGCAGCCCGGAAATGAGATCCCGGCCTTTCACGTCCACTTCGCCGCTGTCGGGGCGCCCCTGGGGCAAAGCGGAACCGATGCGTATTTTGATGCTTTCCGCCATGCGCTCCCCGATCAGCAGATTGTGTTCGGCGCGAATATAGCGCATGATGGCCTCGTCCATTTTGTCGCCGCCGACCCGGATACTTTTTTTACAAACGATGCCGCCCAGACTGAGCACGGCGATGTCCGTCGTCCCGCCGCCGATATCCACGACCAGACTGCCCTGCGGTCCCATAATGTCCAGTCCGGCCCCGAGAGCGGCCGCGTAAGGCTCCTCCACCACGACTACGTCGCCGGCGCCGGCTTTGTAGGCGGCCTGCTTGACAGCCCGTTCCTCCACCTCGGTCACCCCGGAAGGGATACAGACCACGACTTTGTTTTTGATAAAAGGCCACGTTTTCACGCCAACCCGTTTCAGAAAATACTTCAGCATGATTTCCGTCGTGGCGTAATCCGCGATCACTCCGTCCCGCATCGGCCGGATGGCCAAGATATGGCCCGGCGCTTTGCCTATCATCTCGCGCGCTTCCTGGCCCACCGCGATACGCCGTTTTGTGTGTTTCTCGATTGCCACCACCGACGGTTCGCTCAGCACAACACCCTGCCCCCTGACATAAACCAGCACGCTGGCTGTGCCAAGGTCGATGCCTATCTCGGAAGCAAACATAATTTATTACCTCTTTCAGCCGCGCCGGGCGCGGGGATATCGTTTTCCGGCTGCTCCGCGGCCGGGACGCGTCTGATGTCCGCGCCCAGTCCCCGCAGCTTCGCTTCCATGCCTTCATAACCGCGGTCGATATGATAGATATTCCTGATTTCCGAGACGCCCTCCGCGGTCAGCGCCGCCAGCACCAGCGCCGCGCCCGCCCGCAGGTCGCTGGCCGTCACGGTGGCGGCGCTCAGATTTTCCTGTCCGCGCAGGATGGCGCTACGCCCGTCGACGCGAATATCCGCTCCCATACGGCGCAATTCCTCCACATGCATGAAGCGGTTTTCAAAAACGGTTTCCGTTATGACCGACGTTCCCCGCGCCCGCGTCAGCAAGGCCAGAGCCGGCGCCTGCAGATCGGTCGGAAAACCGGGATGGGTCTGGGTTTTGATATCGACGGCCCGCAAACGGCCCTCGCCCCACACCCGGATGCCGTCGTCTTTTTCACAAAAAGAGACGCCCATCTCTTGCAGCTTGGCCAGCAGCGGGCGCAAATGGGCCGGGATGACGTTGCGCACGAGAACGTCCCCCCCGCAAGCCGCCGCCATCAGGATAAAACTGCCCGCCTCAATGCGGTCGGGAATGATGCTGTGCGTCGCGCCGCGCAAAGAGCTGACACCCTGGATCTGGACGACGTTCGTGCCGGCGCCGCGTATCCGGCCGCCCATTTCATTGAGAAAATTTGCCAGATCCACGATCTCCGGTTCCTGCGCCGCATTTTCCAGCACGGTGGTCCCTTCGGCGCAAACAGCCGCCATCATGATATTTTCCGTCGCGCCGACACTGGGAAAATCCAAATAGATCCGCGCGCCGCGCAAGCGTTCGGCTCTGGCGTCCAAAAACCCGTGATCCATGCTGATCCGCGCCCCCAAGGCTTCCAGCCCTTTCAAATGCCAGTTGATGGGGCGGGAACCGATGGCGCAGCCTCCGGGGGGCGGAATGCGGATATACCCGGCCCGCCGCAGAATGGGACCCATAATGACAATAGAAGCCCGCATTTTGGTGATGAGGTCGTAGGGGGCTTCGGCGCTCGGCACGGTCGGCGCCTGAATGCGCAAAGCGCTTCCGGTCCTGGTGATCCGCGCTCCCATGGTTTCCAGCACGCGGCGCATCGTCGTCACATCCAGCAGATCCGGAACGTCTTCCAAGACGACTTCGTCGCTCGTCAGCATAGCGGCGGCCATAATCGGCAGCACAGCGTTTTTCGCTCCGCTGACGTCCATGCTGCCTTCCAAGGCGCGCCCGCCGGTCAGGATAAATTTCAATATATGTCAACTCCGTTTTCTCGCCTGCTGAACTCAGGGACTTGTGAATACAGGCCGCCTGATCTCCTAAACAATATTGTTTCGCCGCTGTGACGGTATTTCCTGCCGCCCGGCGGATTTTTGCCATAGCCTTTCGAGCGGGAATATGCTATAATCGGAAAAAACGGCGGAATGGAGGCTGGTATGGCTTACAGTGAGACAAACGGCCTGAAACGGACTATCGTGGAGATAGGGCGGCGTCTTTATGCCCGGGGTTTGATCGCGGCTTACGACGGCAATATTTCCTGCCGCGCCGGCGCGAACGGCGGCACTGTTTTTTGGATCACGCCGTCCGGCGTCAGTAAAGGTTTTTTGACGGAAGATATGTTGATCGGTCTGGACGAAAACGAGCGCGTCACGGAGGGAGAGGGGCGCCCTTCTTCAGAATCCGGTCTGCATTTGCGCATATACCGGGAAAATCCCGCCGCGCGGGCCATTGTCCACGCTCACCCCCCGGCGGCTACGGCCCTGGCCTGCATGGGCCGCTCCTTGGAACGCCCGGTCCTGCCCGAAGTCCTTTCGACACTGGGGCCTGTTCCTCTCGCCCCTTATGCCGCCCCCGGCTCGCCCGGCGTAGCCGAAAACGCCGCCCCATACGCCAAAACGCACAACGGAGTACTCTTGGCGAATCACGGCGCCGTGACCTGGGCCGGCGACCTATGGCAATCATACTATTATATGGAAAAATTGGAACATTTCGCCGATATCATGCTCCGCGTCAGCGCCGCGGGCGGTCAAGCCAAAGAAATACTTCCTCAGGGAGGCACTGATTAATTTTCATCGTTCGGCGTGCCGCCCAGCACATACCCCGCCAAATTGACCGCGTGGTCGCCGATCCGCTCCAGATTGCTGAGGATATCCAGATAAACCGCGCCGGAATTGCCGTTGCATGTCCTGGCGTTCACGCGGGCGATATGCGCCTTGCGCAGCTCTTTTTCCATTTCGTCTATGATATCGTCTTTAATGACGATTTCGCGCGCCAGTTCCTTGTCCTCGGTTTCCAGCACCGTCAACGACAAACTGTAGATTTCCTGCACGAGGGCGCTCATCTCCTCCAGTCTCTCCCGCGCCATATCCGTAAAATCCAAGTCATGCTGATAGGCGTACTCTGTCAGTTCCAATATTTTCTGACTGCGGTCACTCACGCGCTCGATATCATTGATAGACTGCTGGATCAGATGACTGTGCGCGGATGTGGCCGCCGTAAGTGATTTCCCGAGTACCGCCCGGCCGACATAATCGTCTATCTCCCTTTGCAAACGGTCGACAAGCACCTCGCATTTCATGAGCTTTTTTTTGTGTTCATCCTGAGGGCGGAAGAAGTAATCGATCGCGATTTGCAGCGATTCTCCGGCGACAGAACCCATATGCAGGACTTCCCGTTTCGCGTTGGCCAAAGCCACCGGCAGATTTTCCAATAAGCGCGGTTCCAGGAATTTGGCTTCGGCCAGATCTTCGTCTTTTGACTTGATCAGTCTCGTCACGATAGCGGTCAAAACCGGGACAAAAGGCGCCAAAATAATAGTGTTCATGATATTGAAAGCGCCATGGACCTGCGCGATCTGCATTCGCGCGTTCATCGTATCCCACGAGCCGTCCAGCCCCGGCAGCAGGTAGAGCAGATTGGTCGCGTGTTCGACTATAAAGAGAAAGGCGCCCGTCAGAAACAGCGGCATGAAAATCAGCGTTCCTATGACGTTAAAAAGACAATGCGTAAGCGCCGCGCGCCGCGCGTTAACTCCGGCCCCGATCCCGGCTAACAGCGCCGTGACCGTCGTGCCGATATTTATGCCAAAAAGTATCGGCACCGCCTGATAGATATTTACGACCCCTTCGTCAGCCAAACCTTGCAGTATGCCGGTGGTCGCGGAACTGCTCTGCACGATGCCGGTAAAAACCGCGCCGATCAGCACTCCCAAAATCGGAACATCCTGCACGCTCGCCATCACGTCCGAAAATATGGCCGCGTCCCGTAGCGGGCTCATCCCGGCGCTCATGACGCGCATCCCATAAAACAGAAGGCCAAAACCGAAGACGGTCTGGCCCACATTTACGATTTTATCCTTTTTCACAAAGAAGATCGTTATCGCCCCTATCGCGACAAACAAAAGGGAAATTTCCTGCAGATTTATGCCGATGAGATAGGCCGTGACTGTCGTGCCGATATTGGCGCCCATGATGACGCCGATCGCCTGTTTCAGCGAGAGAAAACCGGCGTTGACCAAACCTACCGTCAGAACAGTCGTGCCGCTGCTGCTCTGGATCAAAGCCGTGACTAACGTTCCGGACAGTATCCCTCGCCATAAGGAGCCGGTGCCCTGTTCCAGGATGACCCGCATGCGATCGCCGGCGAATGATTGCAAGCCTTCCGCCATAGCGTTGATGCCAAACAGAAATAGTCCCAGACCGCCAAAAAATGAGAACAAGATTTCCATTATGCTCATTGCTGCGCTTCGCTCCCTTTAAGAAAAGGCCCTCGGCAAAACGCTGAAAGCCTTGATTTAACTGGTGCGCACATAGGGATTCGAACCCCAGACCTTCTGATTCGTAGTCAGACGCTCTATCCAGCTGAGCTATGTGCGCAATTATGGAGCGGGTGACGAGATTCGAACTCGCGACTTTCACCTTGGCAAGGTGACACTCTACCACTGAGTTACACCCGCATATTTGGTAGGCCATCGGAGGCTCGAACTCCGGACACCCTGATTAAGAGTCAGGTGCTCTACCAACTGAGCTAATGGCCCGCGACGTCCGCCAAGCAACGTCCAGGGAAAAATGGTGAGCCATCCGCGACTCGAACGCGGGACACCCTGATTAAAAGTCAGGTGCTCTACCAACTGAGCTAATGGCTCATGGCTGGGGTGGCTGGATTCGAACCAACGGATGCCAGAGTCAAAGTCTGGTGACTTACCACTTGTCTACACCCCAACAAGTTTCCGCGCCCCTCCACACTCATCATCTCACAATTGGGACAGCGAGTCATTGTCCAGCCGAATCCTGTATAACAATGCTCAAAACTGGTGACCCGTACGGGACTCGAACCCGTGTTCCCGCCGTGAAAGGGCGATGTCTTAACCGCTTGACCAACGGGCCAGTTCAAAGACATTTGTTATCTTATCAAAATACAACAACGTTGTCAAGGCCTATTTTTATTTCAAATATTCTATTATTTCTTTTATTGTTTCTTCGCTCTTATATATATTTGAATGGGTAGTGTTTTTTATCTTCTTTATCTGGCAATTTTTTATCAATTCCGCCATTTTCAATAAATGCTCCTCTTTTATCATGTCGTTTTCCGCATATAATATATACATATTTGTTTTTATTTCTTTTAATTCCCCGTCAGTTATCCCGATGTCTTTTAACATTAATTCCCATTTCATGATGGCTTTTCGCATGGGAAGACGCAGTTTTTCCATAAATAAAAACAGTTTATACATTCTATGCAAAAATTTCAATGTTTTAGCCGCCGTTCCCTCTGCCAGATAATTTGGCGATAACGCTATTATTTTTTCGAATACTTCAGGGTTTTTCCTGGCTAAAAACAAACAGATATTTCCGCCGTCGCTAAATCCAACCACATACGTTTTATTTATCCCCAGTTTTTCACAAAAATTTATCACGTCGTCGCTGTACTGATTTATAGAGTATTCATTATCTTCCGAAATACTTTGTCCGTGCCCCCGGCTGTCTATGGCAAATGTATGAAATTTTTCAAAATATTTTAATTGGTGTTTTTTAAAAATGCTTTTGTTTTCAGAATTACCATGCAGTAACAATAAGTCATGCCCTGCCCCGTACTCACAATAGGCTATTTTTATATTATCCAGTTCTAAATATTTTGTCTCCACTTCATTTCTCCATAGATCCCGGCGTCAACTGATCACTTTATTTTCAAACAGCCCCTTAGTCTCCTTCATATTTGTTGAAATCAACATCAATATCAAGATTTTCAGCCCAGCGGTAGATAAAAGCCGAACCCACATTGATATGGTGAAGCGTCGGATCGCCGCCTTCATGATCAAGGAACACGAGCTGCGGTTCGCCGTACTTGTTCTTTTTATCCGGATGAAAAAACCAGCAGTCGGAATAATCCCATATACAGCCTGTTAAGTCGCAGTCGCTTTTTATGCCGTGTTCGGCAAGATCGTCGTCTTGCAGCCCGATATTGTCCACATATATTTCACCACAAAGATCAAACATATAATCTTCCCAATGTATGTGATTATGTTTTCGCAAGATCGCCTGAAACGTTTGGGGATATTCAGGGTTTATCCCGGTCAAAGGCGCGTAAGCGATTATTTCGTTGTCGTCGTCAAAAATCATAACCAATGAATCGTCTTCCATCTTGACGTCGGTGCATTTATTCATGATTTGCCGCAGCAAATCAAGCAGCGTTTCCTCTTGTTCCGGCGTATCGGCAAGATACTTGAAATGCTCTGTCAAGGCTTGCGGCCTGTCTGCGGCGTTGACGATTTTTTCCCATTCCTCAAGATATGAATCATCAGCAGAGTCCGCGTCCTTATCGCCAGATCCCTCCCCTTGCTTCACATATCCTTTTTTTACCTTTTCGGCGATCAGCTTATCGGCTTCTTTCTGGCAAGCCGCCTCGTCGGCAAAGGACTTTTCCTTGGTTTGACCCGCTGTGCCGACCTTGCCAAATGTAACGGTGAAACAGTTATCCGCGGTTTCAATACTCCAAAATTTGTTTGATTTTTCATCACTGTAAACAAATGTTTGCTTCATTGATAAACCCCTTTCATTTTAGGGACTGTTTGGAAATAAACAGTCCCTTACCATAGTTTTTAGGCAAGCCGCGCCCATTACGGGCGCGGCTTGCTCTCGCGCGTACGCGGCCGTTAGTCAGTCGATATCCATGATCACCTTGCGGCCGTCTTTTACGGCGGCCGCTTTGAGAACGGTGCGCATGGCGTTGGCTATACGGCCTTGTTTGCCTATGATCTTGCCTATTTCTTCCTCGGCGACTGTCAGTTTGATATGGATGGTTCTTTCAGTCGCTGTTTCTTCCGCTGTCACTTGATCCGGATTTTCCACCAGGGCTTTCGCCAGAATTTCGACCACTTCTTTCACGGGCGTCACCTCATTCGCTGGCAGAAACTTCAGGCAATAACTCGTCTGAAGATTTCTCATCGCTCTTTCCCCGGAATTTTTGCATAACTCCGGCTTGCCTAAACAAAGACTTCACGGTGTCGGACGGCTGCGCCCCTTCTTTCAGCCAATGCAGAGCGCGAGTTTCGTCAATTTTTACCTGCTGCGGGTTTCGCGTCGGGTCATAATAGCCGATTTCCTCTATGGGTTTGCCGTCGCGCCGCCCGGCCGAATCGCATACCACCAGACGGTAAAAAGGGTTTTTCTTCGCTCCCATCCGCCGCATACGGATTTTTGTCGCCAAAACACATCACCTCCTTCCCATAGGAACACTCACCTTTTTTTCTTCTTTTTGCGTTTTTTATGTTCAGACGCTTTGCCAGCGTTCATGCCGAGCGGGCGCATGTAGCCTGATTCCGGCGCCAGCTCCTCCAACTGCTGCCGCGGCATGTTTTTGACTATTTTGCCGGTTCCCTGGGCGCTGTTGAACTGCTTCATCATCTTCTTTGTTTCTTCGTATTGCTTGAGCAGGCGGCCTACGTCCTGCACCGACGAGCCGCTGCCGCGCGCGATACGCTTTTTGCGCGAATCCTTGATGATGGACGGTTTGCGTCTTTCTTCCGCCGTCATGGAAGAAATCATCGCTTCCACTTTAGTTATCTGGCTTTCGTCTATCTGCACGTCCTTCATCTGCCGGCCGAGGCCCGGAATCATCTCCAGCAGCGAGGAAAGCGGCCCCATTTTGCGCAGCTGACGCACCTGAGCGACAAAATCGTCCAGCGTGAGTTCGGAGCGGAGGATTTTTTCCTCCATATCCTGCAGCTGTTTTTCGTCAAAGGCTTCCTGCGCTTTTTCTATCAGCGTCGTCACGTCGCCCATGCCTAAAATGCGAGACACCATGCGCTGGGGGTAAAAAACTTCAATGGCGTCCATTTTTTCGCCTATACCGGCGAATTTGATCGGGCAGCCGGTGACCGCTTTGATGGAAAGCGCCGCCCCGCCGCGCGTATCGCTGTCCAGTTTGGACAGGATAACTCCGGTCAACTCCAATTGCGCGTGAAACGACTCCGCGACGTTCACGGCGTCCTGCCCGGTCATCGCGTCCGCGACCAGCAGGATCTCCTGAGGCGGGGCGCATTCCTTAATAGCGGCCAGTTCCGCCATGAGTTCCTCGTTTATATGCAGGCGGCCGGCAGTATCGATGATGACGACGTCATTGCCGTGCTGGCGGGAGTGGAGGGCGGCGGCGCGGGCAATATCCACCGGATCGCTCTGTTCCTGACTGAAAACAGGCACGCCGATTTGTTCGCCCAGCACTTCCAGCTGCCTGACGGCGGCGGGGCGGTAGACGTCGCAGGCGACCAAAATAGGCCGCTTGCCCTGTTTTTTCATCATCAGCGCCAGTTTAGCGGCGTGCGTCGTTTTGCCGGCGCCCTGCAAACCGACAAGCATGAACACGGTAGGCGGACGGGAGGCGAAAATCAGCTTGCTTTCCGTTTGGCCGAGCAGATTGACCAATTCGTCCTGCACTATTTTAACGACATGCTGGCCGGGCGTGAGGGATTCGAGGACTTCCGCGCCCACGGCCCGTTCTTTCATAGTGGCGATGAGATTTTTTACCACCTGAAAACTCACGTCCGCGTCCAGCAGGGCGACGCGCACTTCCCGCATAGCTTCGCTGACGTCGGCCTCCGTCAGCCGCCCCTTGCTCCTAAGCCGCTTGAAAGTCGCCTGTAATTTTTCGCCTAATCCTTCAAAAAGAGCCACCGCGTCACCTCATTATATCAGCCAAAATGTCCTCGGCGCAGGCCTGCGCGCGTTTATGCCTCATCCAGGCGTCCTCGGCCGCGAAATCCTCCGCGGCGGCCTCGCCAAGCAAAGCCAGCAACTCAAGGAGTTTTTCTTTTTCCGCGGTAAAACGGGCCACCAGCCCCAGCTGTTCCTCATAGAGACGCAGCCGCCGCTCCGTTCGGCGCAGCAAGTCGTGAACAGCCTGACGGCTCATGTTTTCCTGCGCGGCGATCTCCGGCGGGGATAGATCCTCCTCGTAATGCGATTTCCAGACGTCCTGCTGGCGGCGCGTCAGCAGCGAGCCATAGAAATCAAAGAGATAGGCCAAACGAGCGATTTTCATAAACGGACTCCGTCAGTGCTTTGGCGCATTCAAATGTCGTAAAGTAATTTTACTTTACGACAAGTATACAATATCCGTCAAGCCTTGTCAAGGGAAGGCGACAAATTTGTGTCCCGGAATCCAACAACAAGAAACGGGCGCTTGCCGGGCGCCCGTTTCTTGTTATGATGAAAGAGTGAACCCGCTTTACTTCGCGGACCCGAAGGCGTAAACA
>JAISEW010000097.1 GCA_031263945.1 Gracilibacteraceae bacterium
TCCAAGCGCTTCCTTGTGAGCAAGGATGATTTTTCACGGCTGGAAGCCTTCGGCAGCATGGAATACCTGATTGAGTTTCGCCTGAAAGACGAAGCGGCGTTTTCTGATTTTCAGTCGGACTATTTCGCGGCGGGGCTTCCGTCCAACGGCCCGCCCGTCATCAGCCGCCCGCTGCTTGTAATGGTAAACGCGATTACAGACGGCCTGATGATCGCGGTGCTGGCGCTGATCAGCCTCCTTGTGATTGTGGTGGCCTTTCTCTGCATCCGTTTCACGCTGCTGGCGAAAATAGAGGAAGATTACAGGGAAATCGGCGTGTTAAAGGCGATAGGGATGCGGGTTTCGCAAATCGCCAGGCTGTATACCGCGAAGTACGGCGCGATTGCGGGCGCCGCCTGCGCTTTGGGCTTTCTGCTCTCTTTGCCGCTCGGTGTCCCCCTGATGGAAAACATACGGCTCTTTATGGGGGAAAGCGGCCGGGGCGCGATTGCCCCGCTTATAGGCGTCCTCGGCGCGGCGCTCATCTTCCTTGTGGTGATGCTGTACGTCAAAGCCGTTCTGCGGCGGTTCCGCAAAATCTCCGCGGCGGAGGCGGTGCGGTTCGGCGCGCCGCAAGAGAAGTCGAAAGCGGCCAAAGGCTTCTATCTCAGCCGAAACAGGCACTTTTCGCGCAATGTTTTCCTCGGCGTCAAGGATGTGCTGTCCCGCAAAAAGCTCTATGTGACCATGTTCCTGGTGCTGGTCGTCTCGTCCTTCATTTTGATCGTTCCCGAGAACATCCACAACACGATCTCGGCGAGAAGCTTCATGACCTACATGGGCGTCGGGGAAAGCGACATTTCCGTGCAATTGTCGCAGACGCAGACGGATGATGTTCGGCAAGCCACAGCGGACATGAGCGCCGCACTCGCGGCGGATGAAAACATCGCAAAATACACGATACTTTCCGGCATGGTGTTCAGTATGCCAACGGAAAGCGGCCGGATGGAACGGCTGCGGGTGGACGTGGGCGACCATACCGCTTTCCCTGTCATGTACGCGCGGGGCGTCGCGCCGACAGAGGATACACAAATCGCCCTTTCCTCCCTGAACGCAGAGGAACTCGGCAAAACGCTCGGCGACGAGTTGACGCTGATCGTGGACGGCGAGGAAAAACGCCTGACCGTATGCGGGATTTACTCCGACATCACCAACGCTGGCAAAACGGCAAAGGCGGCGTTTGAGGCAAGAGACGCGGATTTGATGCGGGTGGTCATCCCGATAGAACTCAGCGACAAGACGGCGACGGCGGAAACGGCGGCGCGGTATCAAAGCGAATTCCCATTCGCTACGGTCGGGGTCGCCGACGAATATATCAGGCAGACCTTTGGCGGCACAATGGACGCCATACAAAAAGCGTCCTACGCCTCCGTCGCGGCCGCGACCCTGCTCACCGTCCTGGTCACACTGCTGTTTATGAAGATGCTGGTGGCGAAAGACCGGTACTCCATCGCCGTACTCAAATCCTTCGGCTTCACCGGCACGGACATCAAGAGGCAGTATGTGACGCGCTCCCTGCTCGTGGCCGCGCTTGGCGTGATCATCGGGGTCATTTTGGCAAATACATTGGGCGAACCGGTCGGCGCGCTTCTGATTTCCTCTCTCGGCGCGACAACGTTCCGCTTCGTGGTTAATCCGTTTTACGCATACCTGTTCGCGCCGCTTCTCATCGCGGGTTGCGCCTGCGTCGCCACGCTGCTCGGCATTCGGGACATTCGCCCGCTTAAAATATCTGAACACATCAAGGAGGCATAGCTCATGGAAGCAATCATTACGGGAAAGAACATCGTAAAAACCTTTGGCAAGGGCGGCGAGCAGACGAAGGCGCTTGCCGGAATGGACGTTGAAATCGGAAAGGATGAATTTGTCGCCGTGATGGGGCCGTCCGGCTCCGGCAAATCCACACTGCTGTTTGCGCTCAGCGGGATGGACGGCATCACAAGCGGATCGGTGCAGTTTGACGGCGCTACATTGTCCGAACTGGGCGAGAACAAACTGGCCGACACGCGCCGAACCAAGATGGGCTTTATCTTTCAGCAGCCGACCATGCTGAAAAATCTGAATCTGCTGGATAATATCATCCTTCCCGCCGCTCGAGATAAGAAAAAAATGGGCGAGCTTGTGAAAAAGGCCAAAAACCGGATGGAAAAAACGGGCATCGCCGGACTTGAGGCAAGGGATACCACAGAGGTTTCGGGCGGCCAGCTTCAGCGCGCCGGGATATGCCGCGCCTTGATGAACGAGCCGGAAATTTTGTTCGCCGACGAGCCGACCGGCGCTCTAAATTCAAAATCTGCGGAGGGAATTTTGGAGCTTCTGGCGGAGATCAACAGGGGAGGCACGGCCATCCTGCTTGTGACCCACGACGCGAAGGTGGCCGCCAGAGCCGACCGGGTGCTTTTCACCAAAGACGGCGCTATCGTTTCCGACCTGCCGCTCGGCAAGCCGGATGGCGGCGATGCGGAGGCGAGAGGGGAAAAGGTACTCGCGAAAATGGCGGCTGTGGGAATCTAATACCGGAAGGATCGGTCATATTTATGGAAAACATTCATGGGAAATGCGTGTGCGGCGCGGTAGAGATCATCATCAAGGAATACGGCAATTTCGTCTATGCCTGCCATTGCGATAACTGCCGCCGGCAAAATTCCGGCGCGGTGCTGTCCGTTGACCCTGGTTCCGCGAAAAACGTCGTTTTCGCGCGCGGCGAGGACAAAATTACGCGCTATCAAGACGAAGAAGTCTATCGCGGTTTTTGCTCCGTTTGCGGCACAAACCTGTTTTGGCATAAGCCGTCGGACGATCATTACTGCATGAACGCGGAGCTATTCGATGACATTATCAGGAACGCCTCCTTTGAATTGGAGCTGTTCTACGACGTGAAGCCGGACTACTATTCATTCGCGGGCGAACGAAAAAAACTTGACAGCCAATTCCGGGAAATAGGCGCGAAAACAGAGCCATGACAATACTGATACTTGAGGACGATACCGC
>JAISEW010000227.1 GCA_031263945.1 Gracilibacteraceae bacterium
GTCTTGCTTTTTTTGCTGCTCGGAAAGGGACAAGATCCGGCTGTGGGCGGCGTCCTCTTTTCCCTTGTCGCTTTGCTTTTTCTTGTGGTCGCCCTTTTCCTCCGCGCGCAGATCACGGCGGTCCAACCGCTGCCGCCGGCTTTGCGCAGTCTTTGGCTGATCGCCCATGTGCTGGCGGCGGTGCTGGCCTATGGCTCTTTTCTCTTCGCCGCGGCGCTTGCCGCTATCCGTCTCCGCCGCGGCGCGGAAAAAGAAGACGCCGCTTTTAGCCGGCGTCTCTACCATATAGTTTTTCTGGGTTTTGCCGCTCTCTCCGTTTCCATCGGGCTGGGCGCCGTGTGGGCGGAACAGGCCTGGGGCAGCTACTGGACCTGGGATCCCAAGGAAACCTGGGCTCTGGTGACTTGGATCATCTACGCGCTATACCTTCACCTCAGCCGCCGCCGGGCCTGGACGCAGCGGACAGCCTGTCTCGCGGTCTGCATAGGGTTTATCGTTGTGCTGTTCACCTTTTTCGGCGTCAATTTCCTCCTGCCCGGTCTGCACAGTTATGCTTAGACCCGCTTGGCGCTTCTTGGCTTCCATGCCGGTCGGGCTGGCTATTTTGGCGATGATTGCCGCTATGGCCGCTATGGGGACTTTTCTGTGGCCCGGCCTTTTTTTTCGCTCCCCGCTTTTCCTCCTTCTGTTCATCCTCCTGTTCGCGCAGATGACGTTTTGCGGTCTGAGCAACCTGCGCCGTCTGCGGTCGCCGGATCCGCGCTCTTGCGCCTTGTTTCTCATCCACGCCGGAGTGCTGCTGATACTCGCCGGCGCGGGCGTCAACGCGAGATTCGGCCTGACGGCGACGATGCCTTTGCAGACGGGAGAGGAAGGGGACGCGGCGGCGGCGCTGGAATTGTCGGGAGGGGAGCCGCTCTGGCTGCGCCTGGACAGTTTTGATATCACATTTTATGACAACGGTTCACCGTCTCAATACTATGCCCGGCTGACCGCGCGGGCAGCCGGCGAGTCCAGGCAGGCGGAGATAAGCGTGAATCACCCTTTGTCTTTGGGCGGCGTCAAAATATACCAGCAGAGTTTCGGTTACCTCTTTTGGCTGAGGGAAGATGGGGGAGAGCCGCAGGCCCGCAGGTTGGGGGAAAGGATACCGCTGACCGGCGCGGCGCTGGAGCTATACCATTATATCCCGGATTTTGACGAAGACGCCGCCGCGGACACGGGACGGATGCGTCCGGACAATCCGCGGCTGGTATATTTAGTGCGCGAAGAGGGCGGCGGCGAAGTGTATATGGGATTGGCGGCGCCGGGCGAGCGGATAGAAGCGGCAGGAAAAACTCTGCTGTTTGAGCGCGTGGATATGTACACGGTCCTGCGCCTGAAGACCGACCCCGGACTCACTCCCGCCGCCTGCGGGGCGATCATGCTCATGGTGGGAGCGTGTCTGGGATTCGCGGCCGAGAAACCCGAGAAACCCCTCCGCCTTTCGTAGAAAGGCACCTCCCCTGGAGGGGAGGTTGGGAACTCGGGTCTCCGACTCCCCTCCCAGGGGAAACGCACAGCTTCCTTAGAGTGCGGAGGGGGTTCCGCCGTCATTTCAGTTAGGGTATAGATTGTACCCCATCTCAAATGAAGCTCCGGGTCAAGGTTCCACATTTTCTTTATGTACTGCTTCACGTTCGCGCTATCGGTTAAAACCGCCAACCTACAAATTTTTACAAATTTGTCGCTCACCTGCTGGTTATTTTTTTCTTGACAGCGATTTGTGGCGGTAGTAAACTGTATGTAGTGGAATCCGTTGCCTTTGGTCGGGCGGCTGGTTCTAAGTGAAAGAACATAAACTGAGCGCCCACGCAAGGGCGCTTTTTCTATGCCCGAGAGTGATTATTTGTGCCCTCCGCCCCCGGTAAAAAGGGCATACGCCCGGACCAGCCGGGCGTATGCAAACAAGGAGGGTCCCCGTGAGAGGGATCGCGCACCGGCCAGGCCGGCGCGCGCGATGAAGTCGTTACCTGCCGCCGAAAGCGTAGAGCTTGGTCTCCGGGGTGATGGCCCCGAAGTCCGCGCCCGCGGGGTCGTTCCCCGGCAGGAGGACGATGGCTGCCTTAGTCTGGGCGGCGAGGGCGGAGCCGGTCAGGGCGTCCACCAAAGTGTTCCCGTCCGCCGTGTAAATATTCGTGTACTCAAAGTTCAGGGCGTCGCGGACGGCCTTGTTTGTCTCGTAGCGCGTCGCGCCGTAGAGCCTTGTGGCCCCGGGCACGTCACGCACCAGCGTCGGGCCGCCCAGGATATAGATCTCTCCTGTAGGCGCGGCGCTCAAACTGCCGTCGGGATTAGCTATCAGGATAGCGTAGCCGTTGGCGGCGGCGAATGAAGCCGCGCTCACGGCGTCGGCGATAGCGTTATAACCGACGATGAATGTGCCTTGCGGGGCGGTCAGTTTCGCGCCCACCAGTTCCGCCGTCTCAAAACGGCTGGCCCCGCGTAAAGTCTCAACCGTGAGACCGGGCAGCGCCGCCTGCAGCGCGCCGATCACATCCTGGCTTATGGCGCCCACGGCATAAACTTTCTTCGCGCCCAGGCGCTGGATCTCCGCGACCACAGCCGGGTCAAGACTGCCGGTGCTGAGGAGGATCGGGGCTTTTTCCTGGCCGGCCAGCGGCGCGACGGCCAGCGCGTCGATCAGGTTATTCTGCCCGCCGGGAGCGAGGATCACCGCCTCGGCGCTCGTCCAGCCCTGACGGGAGATGGCGACGGATGTCTGCACACGGTCCGCGCCGCTGATATAACTGAGGCTGGCTTTGCTCACCGTGATCGGCCCGGTTTCTTCCGGCACCGCGGCTGTCGCCGAGCCGCCGCCTCCGTTCGGAGACGGTTTCCTGATGGGCGTAACGACCGGCGTTTCCACATAGCCGACCGCGTAGTAGGAGAGATGTGTGGTCAAAAATGTCACTCTGCCCAGGCTGTAAGCCGCTCCCGGCATGAGCGTGCTGCTCGCTCCGTCCACATACCAGACTCTGATATTGTTCGTATTTATGCCGTCCGGCAGCGCGTAGGGCAAAGAGATTCGGAGATTGCCGCCGAAATTCTGTATCTGTTCTTTGGTGTCGCCCTCCACATAGTAAACGCTCAGATCAAACACCTGGGCGCCCCTGGCGCTTTCCGGCAGCGCGGCCAGTTGTGCCTGTTCCTGCGCCGGCGCCGGCTTGCTGATCACGACGTTTACGTCTTTACCCGCGTCCGCCGGCTCGCTCAGGGAGCTGAGAGCCGCCCGGTCAAAGCTGATGCTGCCCACCGGCGATGTGATGGTAATATTTTCCAGACTGCTGTCTTCATCGTTCAGTTCAGCGAGTAAAACTTCGAGCGCCGCCGGCGGCAGGGCCACATAGACCGCGTCTACAGCCGTCACGCCCTCCGGCAGGGCAGCAGGTAAATTCACGCTGATTTCCAGAGTTGTAGTGTTGTTCGCCGCGGCCTCTTGCACCGCGCCCGTGACAAAAATTTCGTCCACCGTGACCGCGGCGGCCGGAGCGCCGTTATCGCCCGTGATGATATCCTCCGGCGCGACGTCTATCGGGACGCTCACCGGTTCTTCAACGGGAGGCGGAGGCGGAGCGACCGCCGGCAGCAAAGCGCCGATAGCCGCGCGGATCGCCGCCGTCCGGTCGTTGATCATGGTCTGGGTCACGCCCTCCAGGGTTTTCAGAATCTCTCCCGCCCGGACGCCGGCCAGAAGAGCGGCATAAGATTCAGGGGTGTAGGCGTCCGCGTTTGCGCTCTCGCTCCCAGCCGCCGCTATCGCCGCGTCCAAAGCGCCGGTGTCAGGCGCCTCGCCGTCCAGGTCGATCCCGCTCCAGTCGATCCGCAGGCGGGCGGCCTGATTAGCCGACGCGCCCATGACCGGGACGTTCACATAGACGTCCGTCCACAATTCGCCCGGTGTGACTTCTATGCCGAGTTCTTTCGGGTAAAGCCAATCCTCACCCGTGTTGAAACTGTCTTTAACGTCGTCATACTTGCTGTAGACCACAGACGGAACCAAGTCAAAGTTCGTCAAGATGCCATTTTGTTTTACAATATTTTCCATCTTGTAGAAATTGCGCAGATATCCCTGCTGTCCCAAAAAGGTCAGGGGCTGGAACACCAGGCGCAATTCGACTTTTCCGCCTGTGACCACGAGTTTAGACTGAGCGTGATCAATGGCTTCATGGCCCATGGAATGTTGATTCATCGTATAGTGCCACAGTTCGGTCTTGTTCGCGAGGGAATATTCGCCGTCGATGAGACCGACCAGCAGGTCGTCCTCGGCGACCAGCGCCGTCTGAGCGGCTTCCAGCGCGGCGATCTGTGCCGTGACTTGCTCCGCGCTCAGACCACCGGCCAATAGCGCCGCCTTAGCCGCTGCGACCGCGGCGGTCAGCGCCTCGTAGGAACCGGCGATATAGCCCGTGTCTGTTATCGCCTCAGCCGCCGCGACGGCGGCTTCCAGCGCCGCCTCGTCCGCCGGCGGCTGCAGAGCCGCCTCAGCCTCGGTCAGCGCGGCGGCCACAGCTTCTTTGATGCCGTTACTGGCCAAAGTCGCGCCGGTGATGGCGTCCACGTCCTCCAGACTCACGCCGCCCGCGGCTTGAGCCGTCATGATCTGAGCGGGCACGGAAGCCGCGGTCTGACCGCTCGCTTTACCCGTACCGCCGTTGGTGAAGGCCATGGCGAAATAGCCGGGGGTCTGAGCGTGCGTTCCGGCCGTGATGCCGAGGATACGCCTGTCGCTCACTTCTACATTGATTTCGATCGCGGCGCTGCCGTTGCCGGCATAGCCCTGGCCCACGCCCTTATAGACGCCGGGGCCGTAGATAGCCGGCCAGTCGCTGTCGTCGATATCCGTTTCCGTCTCCCGCGCCAGGGCTATAGCTTCCCGCAGCGCGGTTTTTGCCGCCTGGATCCCGTCCGAATCCAACTTGGAGTCGTTATACTGAGTCTGAGCC
>JAISEW010000075.1 GCA_031263945.1 Gracilibacteraceae bacterium
TTCCGGTATCCCCGCTTCCCCTAAGCCATGTTTCAACGTCTATCGCCACAAAACAGGCGCTTTCGATGTTATTAAAATTTACAAATGTGTTTACATAAAAATCATTGATCCGCAGGTTCTCATCAGGCAAAACCGTCCATTCGCCGCCCAGCAACTCCACAAGCTCGCTTGCGGAAAAGCCGTTTCCCATAGGCATATATAGCCTCCTCTTTTACGCAATGGGGCAATCCCTCAAGCCCCGTTTGCGCAGTTTGACAATCCAGCGTTATTAATATAGTATAGTCGAACCGTCTGGATTTATCAAGTTGAACACTGTTGCTGCCGATTCGCGGTCAGCCGATTTGACTCAGAATCGCCGGGTCCTTGATCGACGCGTCCTCGGCGAGGAGAATGATCTTGGACATAACCTCCGCCGTGCGCGGGTCGTCGTCGGCAAAGGGCAAAAATATCCGGCCCCGGTGCGCGCTCGGCACAGCCAGTATGTTCACCGCGCCGCGCCCCATTTTGTGGGCCTGCGCGCTGCCCAGATGCACGGTGTACTCGCCCAGCTTGCCGGTGATCCTCGCGTGGCGGCCTTCGACGCTGACATTGTCTATGTGAAGGAGCCGCAGCAGCTCCGTCACGATGGCGGCCCGCATTTCCACGGTGGAGAGGCTGGCCTCCGGATCGACGCCGCCCACGTGAGCCACGGATACCGCCAGATCCACATCGCGCATGACCTCGGAAAAGATCACGGGCGGGATTTTTTCCAGCGGAAGGGCCGCGTGGGTTTTGCGGTCGAAGAATTCCACGGTCTCCAGGGTGGGCGCCTCGATGTCCGCCGGAGAGAACCAATCCGCGGCGGCGTAGAGCTTGACATAGATATTTTCCCGGTGGTAAACCCGCTGAAGTCCCTCTTCGTAGTCCACGGTCCAAAGGCGGGTCTTCAACAGAGCCGCGGTCTTTTTGGGCTGCACCTGACGCCCCGCGTACCGGCGGGAGACAGTTTTCGCTTCCCGCTCGTCCTCATTGAGCAAATAGAGCTCACGAAAGATCTGTTTGAAGGGCTGTATCAGTTTCCATTCAAAGGCGTAACGCTGACAGTCGCGCCAGGTTCCCAGGGTATACAGGTCAAAGGGATGGGCGACGCGCACCGGGTCGGCGTCGCCTAGGCGTTCCGCGAATTCGCCGAACATGCCGGACGAAGCGGCGGCGCCGTCGCCGTTTATGCTGACAAACACCAGCGTGGTCAAAAGGGGCGCGACCACCGGATGTTCCATCAGGGCCTTGATTTCGCCGAATGGGAATATGTCGCGGTTCACCATCGCGAGTTCCAGATTTTCCCTGGCGCGTCTGTACTGGGCCTTGAGCGCCGCGAGACTCTCCTTGCATTCCGCGATATAGGGGTCTTTCTTCAGCGCCGCGGGGACGGAGGACAGGGCCTTGCCGTTCTTTTCGCAGACAAGCGCGGCGGAGCCGTCGTCCTGTATCTCGATGCGCGCCGTGTACTCGCCGAGGGTTTTGTCCGCGAAATACCCCTTGAGGCTTTCGACCTTGAGGATCTCCATGCGCCAGGTGAAACGCAGGGTATCGGCAAAACCGGCGTTGCGGCCCAGATTCTCCAAGGCTATGGCGCAAGCTTTGCCCTCGCTCGCGCGGCGCTGTGCGCCGAAGGTCTTGCTCTCCCTCAGGAAGAGCTGAATATTCTCATAGCGTTCCAGCGCCGCCTCTTGCTCCTTGCCCTTCTTCAGCGGAATCAAGGCATAGCTCAGAAGCTTATCTTTGTTGCGTTTCTCGTGGTTCTCCTTCCACAGCGCGGCTTCTTTGAGCTTCCCGAGAACCGCGTCGGCAAAGAGCTGCGCCCGGCGGTGGTTCGCGCCTTCCGTCAAGTATTTGGCGCAGTCGTAGACAAGCGCGAAGCGTTCCTTCCCGAGGGCGGCGTAAGCGTCCTTGAACCAGTTTATGTCGAAGGCGCCGTCGTTGAATTCCTGCGGCGTGATGGGGCTGTAGCGCGCCACTTCCGTTTCCTTTTCCGCGGAAAAGCTGTCGTTAACGTGGGCGTGAAAATACCAGACGGCGCTTTTCAGACCCGGCCAGCCGAGGTAATCGCCCACGATGTCGATCCAAGCGGGGGCGTACATGGCCGCCTCAATGAGGCGCTTATCGGAGATCCTCCCCGCCAGAGCCGTCCGCAGGCTTGCCGCGTCGTCCTCCGCTTTCGGGTGCGAAGTTTTGAGCAGCTTGGAGAGCACGGTCTTTTTCGTCGGATCGCCGCTGCTGTATATATAGCCCCGAACGAGGGTTTCCTTTCCGAGGGCCACGAGGATTTGGGCAAAGGTTTCCGCCCCCTCGTGCCAGCCTATCTCCAAGGCCAGAGAACTTACCTCGGTCGCGCTGTCCCCGCGCTTTATTTCTATCTCTATGACCCTTGCGGCCGCCTCGTCGGCGACTCTTTTCAAATCAGGATAACGCTCGGCGATTTTTTTGTTTCTGTCATAGCGGATTTTCCCCGCGTAGTTCCGGATACAAGCCGCGTTTCCGAGGAACACTGTCCGGTACAGGGCGTCGATCTTGACGACGCCCTGTTTCACCGCCCGCCCCACGTCCGTATCCCCCATGCCGCAGTAAAACATATCCGACAGGCGGCCGAGGGTGAAACAGACGCCGGTGTAGGTTTTGAAATGCTCGTCCGTGTCCGCGGCGCTTTTCAGTTCATCGAGAAAGAAGTCCATCTCTTTTATATCGACAAAGGTAGAATCCCTTCTGCCCGGGCTGTAGTAAACGTAAATGCTGTCGTTTTCCGCGAAAACGGGCTTTTTCCATTCCGCCCCGGCGACGCTGTTTACGATGTCGGCCAGGGCGCCCGCAAGCGCGGCAAAGCGTTCATCCTCAGAATACTCGCTTCTCAGAATGCAGATGATGTGTCTTGCCAGCTCGCCGTATTCCCGCTTCCGGCAATACAGGTTAAGCGCCTCAACAGCCTTCACCCGGAACAGTTTTTTCACTATGGCGTTCGTTCCGTCCGCGTAGCCCGGTTCATAGTGACCCCTGTAATCCGTCATCCTCTCCATGAACATAAAGAGAAATATCTCCGGGAAGCTGACCGCGTTATCCTTTATCCAGCCGCGCCACACATCCGGCAGGACGAATTTTTCAAAGACCGTAAGATCCTTGTCGTCCTCCGTCCCCGCGCGGCCTCGCGGCCTTGTGAGTCCGCCCAGAGCGACCTCCCGATCCCCGTCATAGTTGTGGATCTTGTAGGTGTAATCGCGGTTCTTCTTGATCAGCTCGCACAGGGCGTCGAAAATCTTCATGATGCGTTTCGGGGAAAAGCCGAAGATATCGTCGAGCCGGTGTTTCTTGTCTATGGTCGGAAACGGGAAATCCGGGACATATTCAGGATCGTAAAGGCCGAAGCCGTTCGCCTTGCCGTACTTTTCCTCCGCATTGCACAGGGCCTCGACGAGCACCCGTTCCTTGTCGCTCACCTTGGGCATCAGGGCGCAAAGCCCGGCCGCCTCCGCTCGTCTGATTTTTTCCGCATTGACCAGACGGGTCAACATATCGAGACCCCCGAGCCGCATGTTTTCGTTCTTGTCCGCAAGCAGGGCCTTCGCCGCCGCAAGCGGCCGCTCCCTGTCTTGGTTCAAGAGGATATTGACGGCGTTCTGCCTGATATCGCCGGTCTTTAAGGCAAGGAGAGCGGCGACGGCTGTTTCTTCTTCTTCCGTCAGTTCGGAGCTTTTGGAAAATTCCATAATGGTATTCAGCGCTTGAGAGCGGACGCTCATGCTCTTATCCCGCAGCGACTCAAAGACAAAGCCGCGATTTTTCCCCTTCGCCGGATTTTCCAGAAAGAAGCGGATGAACATCGCGCGGCTGTCCGGGTCCGCTTCGGGCATACTGTCAACGAGCCGGTCGATTTTTTCCGGATCGAAATCATAGCCGGCGATGATGAGCAATTTCGAAACCGGATCCTGCCGCGTAAGAGAAAGCGTATACCACGGAAAGGGTTTGCCCTGCGCCGAATAACCGCCTGCCGGAACGAGGGGGATTATGTTTAAAAGCGCCTCGAACTGCCGGTCCCGCGACTTGCCGTCCGCAAGGATTTCATGCTTGCGGCAGGCATCGCCGAAGGCTTCCGCGGTCTTCTGGTATCTGCTGACGCCGGAGGACATATAGTTGCGGAAAACGAGGGAAAGCACGTCCAAATCCGTTTCGTTCAGAAACTTCGCGGCCACGGAGGACTGCAAATCTCTGTTTTCCGTCTGCTGTAAAAAGTAAAGAGCCGCCAGCTTCCGATACTTTTCGCCGGTCAGCAGTTTATCGATAAGCGCAATGGCGGCGTCCATCTCCCGAACGGAGGCCGCCCAGAGCGCGGCGTATATCTCCGTCACATCCGCGCTTTCCGCGCCGGCCCGGAGCGCGTTCTCATCGGTCAGATATGTATATCCCAGCGAAAGGAGCT
>JAISEW010000127.1 GCA_031263945.1 Gracilibacteraceae bacterium
TACTTCGCCCAGACCCAGTGGTGGACGACCGCCAATGAAGAGGGCTTCATCGTTGTAATTCACGGTCAGGACTATCAGAACCGACCCGGCTCGAATGCCGCGAACAACAACAATCCCCAGGGTGTCACCGACTCCGGCAACACCAACAACAGCAGCGCGAACTACTGGCGGTCACTTAAAGAGCTGATCAAGTCCGGGGCGTTGGACATCGGCGCAGAGGTGGACTGGGGCAGGGTTTACGCCAGCGGTTACTCCCTGGGCGCCAATACGATAACCACCATGCTGATGTTCGGCAGCTATCCGCAGCACAAGGAGTTTGCCGCCTTGTTTGACCAATCAGCCGGTACGTTTACTACCGGCGCTTCCGGCCCTATCACCGGGGAGCTGATCCCTGTGATCCTTGACGCGGGCACTCCGGATGTGCCGGCTCTCCACATGGAACCCTGGGCAGACAACGTGGCGGACACGGGGACCGGCTCCAGCATCATGGTCGCCCCGCCTTCGTCCGCTTTGTATACCAACGTTCTGGCGATCACCGCCTTGAACGGCATCGGCTTCAGCTTCAACGCCACGAGCGATCTTGAGGCCAGCCGCCAAAGCTATATAGACAACCTGGAAGCGATTGGCGGGAGTTTCTACCAGAGCGGGCGCTTTGTCAACTCAGCCTTCAAGAACTGGCAGACATTTGAGCTGTTCAGGTTCACCCGCGTCCTCGGGCGCGAACACAACCCCGTGCCTGAAGAAATGCGGCGCGGTTGGGAATACCTGAGCCGGTTCAGCATCGACCAGGTTACAGGGGATCGCTACTACAGCCCGTCCGCTTTTAAGGTTGCGGGGGATGAAACCAAGATCCTCGCGGCTCAGCCCTCGACGATGACGGTCACCTTCGACGCCAACGGCGGCAGTTCCGCCACGCAGACCATCACTGTGAACGCTCCCGGTAAGACAGTGGGCACGCTCCCGTCCGCTCCGCTCAGAGGCGGCTATAGGTTTATGGGCTGGAACCGCGTGGCCAGCGGCGCCGGCGAGGCGTTTGACGCCAATACCGTCGTGCCCGGCGATATCACGGTCTATGCCCAATGGCGGTCGGTAACGCCTAACGGCGGCAGCAGCGGTGGCGGAAGCGCGCCTGTTCAGCCCACTCCTCCTGCGCCTACGCCCGGCAGCGGCATCAGTAAAGCCGACCTCACCTATATCAGCGGCGCCAACCGGGTCGCCACCTCCGTGGCCATCGCCAAAAACGGCTGGACCAGCGCCGATACTGTCGTCCTCGCCCAGAGCCTCATCGACAGCCTTGCCGCGACCCCCTTGGCTTTCCAGAACAACGCCCCGATCCTTTTGACCACCGGCGCTCTTGATCCGGCGGTATTGGCGGAGATCCAGGAATTGGGAGCTGCAAAGGTCATCGTCACCGGCGCGGTGAACCCGGAAGTTATCGCGGCCCTCAAAGCGGCCCTGCCGAACCTCCAAATCGAGCAGTCCACCGGCGCGAACCGCTTTGAGACCGTGGCACTGCTGAACCAGCAGATCTCCGACCCGAAGGGAGTTTTTGTCATCGGCTACGACGCCATCCCCGACGCGATGTCCGTGGCCTCCTGGGCCGCCGCCAACGGCTTCCTTATCGAAGTGGCGCAGTCTGACGGCAGTTACACCCCAAGCGCCAAAGCTCAGGGTCTTACCGGCTATATCATCGGCGGCCCCGCCTTGGTCAGGGATATCGCCGGCTTTACCCGTCTTTATGGCGCTGACCGTTATGCCACGAACCTGAAGGTGCGGCAGACCCTGTCCTTTGACTACAGCGTCATCTACACGGCAAACGGCGGCACTCTCGTTGACGCCCTGACCGGTTCCGTCTTGGCCGCTAAGACCAAGAGTACCATCGTCCTGCTGCCCGACGGCGACCCAACAGGGGTGGACTTCGGCGCCATCACAGCTGACACCAAGATCTACAGCTTCGGTGGAAGTATGTGATCATACTCGTTTGTCGTCCGCCTGTAATTCTCAAATAAACAAATAGAAGTCACCGGTTTTATAAGGGCGGGTTGAGATACACCCGTCCTTATAATTTTGGATTCTTTACAGATTTGGCCGGATAGGAGTATAATGGAATTGAGCATTGATATTGTAATAGGGCGAGGAAAATGATCCGATGAAAGAAATCAATGAAAATATCATCGAAATTTGCATAGGATCCATCACCGCTCAGGTCGCCGACAGTTACGCGGAAAAACACGGCGTCTCTGTGACCAAGGCCCTGCGGCTGTTCATGGCGGCGAAAACATATGAGCTGCTGGCGAATCCCAAGGCATATCTGTATCTTGAAGCGGCGCCCTATGTGGAAGATATGCTGAATGCGGAATTGTCCGGCGACTGGGAAAGCTGGATGGAGGTGTAGAGGTGGAAACCCGGAAGTTCAATGAGGTCGCCTATTTTCAGGCGGGTATCGCGAGAAAATATATGCGGCGGCATGATCTTACGCCTCTGCAATTCGTCGAGCTGGACAAACGGTATCATATCCTGCGGCTGCTGGAAGTCGGATACGAGCCGTTCCACCTCACCGGCGACGAGGGCGTCCTTGATGAGATCGATGAAATCGTGGCGGAGCAGCAAGCCGCCGCTTTTTTGGAGAAAAGGCAGGATTAAGTTTAGAGCCGTCATTGCGAGCGAAGCGAACTCCCGTCATTCCGGACTTGTTCCGGAATCTATTCGTACCTGACATTTTTTGGACTCCGGCATAAAGCCGGAATGGCGGCGGGGGCTATTGTGTCCGGAATCGCCCTGTGCTATAATGTAGGCGACAAGGAGGCGTGAGTTTATGAACAAGCACATTCAAACGATCATCAAGGGCAATTTGTCCGCCGCGGCGCCTCAGGGCGGCTGCGGCGCCTGCCAGGCGTCATGCCAGTCGGCCTGTAAGACTTCTTGCACCGTCGGCAATCAGGTTTGCGTCAAGTAAGGGACACCGCTTTATTTCCACACAGTCCCTAATCAGGCGTACACCGGCTGGCGGCGGAATACGGCATGGCGGCGGACGCCATGCCGCCGCCCCTGATCTGCCGCGACTCGCCGCTCTTTTTTTCCGTCAGGCACCGGCGGAGGGGATAATATCTTGATCTGGGAAACATATGCTTTTGCGAAAAATATACATCTGTACCGGCACGGCGGTCTGAACCTCGTTTACGATGTCAATTCCGGCTCGCTGCATCTGCTGGACGCCAAATCCTATCGCTGGCTGGAAGATGTGATAAATTCCGGCGCGGAAAACCGCCCGGCCGCGGGCGGGGATCTGACGGCGGCGGAGCGCGGTGAAATAGCGCGGGAGTTTGACCAATTGGCGCGGGAAGGGACGCTGTTCAACCCGGAGGCCGAATTACCGCCCCCGTATCCGGAAAAGGAAACGCCTTTGCTCAAAGCCGTTTGCCTGCATTTGGCCCATGACTGTGATCTTGCCTGCCGTTACTGCTTTGCCGGGACGGGCGCTTTCGGCGGTAAGCGGGAGCTAATGTCCTTGGCCACCGGTAAAAGAGCGCTGGATTTCGCTCTGGCCCGCGGCGGCGCCCGGGCGACGCTGGAGGCGGATTTTTTTGGCGGCGAACCCCTCCTGAACGCCGCGGTCATGCGCGCGCTGGTCGCTTACGGCCGGGACGCCGCCGCCGCTCTGGGAAAAACGATAAATTTCACTTTGACCACAAACGCCCTGAGCCTCGATGAGGATCTGCTGGAATGGCTGGACATGGAAAAAATTGGCTTGGTCTTGAGCATCGACGGCCGCCCGGCCGTCCACGACCGGATGCGCCCGCTTCGCGGCGGAGGGGGCAGTTACGCCGCCGTCCTGCCCGCCGTGCTGAAAGTGGCCCGCCGCCGGGCCGCCGCCTCGCCGTACGCTTTGGGCGCTTATTATTACGCCCGCGGCACTTATACGCGTTATAACACGGATTTTGACCGGGACGTCCTCCATTTGGCCGACCTCGGCGTCGGTCGCGTCTCCGTGGAACCGGTGGTGGGCGGCGGCGGCCTGGCCTTGCGGGAGGAGGATCTGCCGGCGCTTTACGCCAGTTACGACAGATTAGGCGAGGCTTATCTCGCTTACGCGGCGGACGGGCGCCCGTTCAGTTTCTTTCACTTCAACGCCGGACTGGACGCCGGCCCCTGTCTGCCGAAAAGGCTCAAAGGCTGCGGCGCGGGGCTGGAATACGCCGCGGTCGCCCCGAACGGGGATATTTATCCCTGCCATCAATTCGTCGGCCGCTCTGAATGGCGCATGGGCAGCGTCTATGACGAACCATCCCCGCCGCCCCCGGAGATCGCGCGTGAATTCGCCGGCGCTCATATCAACGCCAAAAAAGCCTGCCAAAACTGCTGGTGCCGCTTTGTTTGCGGCGGCGGCTGCCACGCCGCCAATGTGGATATGGCCGGCGATCTGCGCGAGGTGTATGATCTGGGCTGCCGCCTGCAGCGCAAGCGTTTTGAGGTGGCCGCTTACATCCGGGCCAGAGAGGCGCTGGCGGGCGGGGCGGCGTGACGTGACGGCGCGTCCGGGCTGGCGGCGCCGCTTTTAGGAGGTCTTTTATGTTCTTTCGCCGGAGAAAAATGTTCACCATCGTTATCATCGCCCTGGTCAGCCTGACCATGCTGGGGTCCGGTTTTGTCGCTCTTTTTTCCATACCGGAACAGGGCGTCGACCCGGATTCGGAGCGGAAACTGCTGGAAGACGAATACGCCCAGCGCCGGCAATTAGCCGCGAGTCTCAGCCAGAGCGCGGAAAATGACCCGGAAAACAGCGCTCTGCGCGAGGCGCTGGCGGACGCATGGCTGGACGTATATATTTTGGCCTCCTATCTCGGCGCGCAGGAGACGGACGGCGCCTTAGGCAAAGCGCTGGATCTGTACGCCGAACTGACCGCCGCCGGGCCCGACTCGGCCATCCAGCTGAAATACGCGACGGCCGCTTTCTATGACCGGGATTTCACCTTGACCGGCGAGCTGCTGACGGATCTGCTGGCGCGGGAACCGGAGAATATCGACGCCCTGACGGTATACGGGCAGTATCTCTTTTACGGCGCGGCGGACTACGCTCTGGCGGAGCAGGTCTGGCAGGAAGCGCTGTCTCTGGCCCGGGACGACACGGAGCGCTCGTCTATCGAATACTATATCAGTCTGGCTCAGACGGCGAAAAACGCGGCGGCGGAAAGCGCGGCCACGGAAAACGAAGACGGGTAAAGCGGGTGGAGTTTTGTTTTTTGGCACTTTAGCCAGCGGCAGTTCCGGGAACGCGATTTTAGTGGGGGATGAGGGCGGGAGTTTTCTGATCGACTCCGGCGTGTCGACTACCCGCCTGACGGAGAATATGCGGCGCGTAGGCGCGCGGATCGAGGAACTGAGAGGGATTTTTGTCACGCATGAACATTTTGATCATGTGCGGGGAGTAGGCACGGCGGCGCGAAAATACGGCCTGCCGGTGTACGCGACGGAAAAGATCTGGGAGGCGATGGAAAAAACTGTCGGCGCTCTGGCCGCCGAACAGCGCGTGGTCGTCGAGACGGACGATTTTACGCTGGCCGGTTTTGACCTCACGCTGATCCGCACCTCGCATGACAGCGTGGAAAGCTACGGCCTGCTGGTCCGCTCCGGGGCTCTGTCGCTGGGGGTCGCGACGGATACGGGCGTCGTCACCGCGGATATGCGGGCGAAACTCAGGGGCTGCGACGCTTTGATCATCGAGGCCAACCATGACGGCAACATGTTATGGCAGGGGAGCTACCCGTATTATTTGAAAAAACGCGTGGCCGGCGAAGCAGGTCATTTGAGCAACAGGCAAGCCGGCGAAGCCCTGCGGGAGTTGATCGAGAAAAACACGCAAAAAGTGGTGCTGGCTCATCTGAGCGAGGAAAACAACACGCCGGCGCTGGCGTTGAGAACAGTGGTGGAAATGCTGCGCAGCCACGAGGCGCGGCAAAAATGCGGCCGGGTGAAGATCCGGGTCGCCCCCCGCCACGAACCGCATGAGCTCATCACGCTGGATGAGGGAAAGGGGACTTATGGCGTTTTACGCGGAGAACGAACGGCCGGCGGTCTTGCCGTCCGCTGACGGCCGGGTTGAAAACGGAAAATATGAATATGTGATCATGCCGTCCGCGGAGCGGCGGAGGGTGGATCTGCCGCCGCCGGAACCGGCGCGGCCCAGGGGCCGGGGGGTGATTTCCACGGTCGTCCTCGCTTTTTGCTGCGCTATGCTGGGTTCGCTCGTCACCATGACGCTGGCTCCCGTTATTTACGAGGGGGCCCGGACTGTGGATGGCGGCGGCGGCAGCGGTAACAGCGTCACGATCCAGCAAGTGGGAGCGGGCGGCGGCGCGGATCTGACGGTCGGGGATTCTCCAATCGTGGCCGTAGCGGAGGCCGTGGGAGAGACGGTCGTGGGCATAGCCAATTTTCAGCATCTGCGCTCCTGGTTCGGCGGCGGCGAGTTGACGGAAGTGAGCAGCGGCTCCGGTTTTATCATCGACGCCGAGGGCGGTTATATCGTGACGAACAATCATGTGGTGGAAAACGCCGAGGATTTGATCATCTCTTTGGCTGACGGGCGCGACGTGAAGGGCTTTGTCGTCGGCGGCGACGCCCGCACCGATCTGGCGGTGGTGAAAATAGAAGAGGCCGAGGGCCTGCGGGCGGCGACGCTCGGCGATTCCAGCGTTTTGCGCGCCGGCCAGTATGTGGTGGCCATCGGCAATCCGGGCGGTACGGAATTTGCCCGCACCGTGACCTGGGGCATCATTTCCGCGACGGATCGCTTCCTCCAGCTTGAAGGCGAGGCCAGTTTCAAACTCATTCAAACCGACGCCGCCATCAACCCGGGCAACAGCGGCGGACCGCTCGTGAATTTTGACGGACAGGTCATCGGGATCAATTCCGCGAAAAATCAGGCTTTCGGCTACGAGGGCATGGGTTTTGCCATCCCAATCTCGGACGCCCTGCCCGTTATAACCCAATTATTGGAAAACGGCCGCGTGCGGCACCCGGCGCTGGAGATCCGCATAGACGAGCGCTACAACGAGGCGTACGCCAGTTATAAGGACTGGCCGGAAGGCTGCTACGTCGCGTCGGTGGTCGTGAAAGGCGGCGCGGACCGGGCCGGCATCCAGGCGGGAGATATCATCGTCACGATCAACGGGGAAAAAGTGGAAAATTCCCTGAAGCTGAGCCATCTTCTTTTTACGCGCCAACCGGGCGACGTGGTGGAAGTGGAATATTACCGGAGCGGGAAGACTCATATGACGGAAGTCACTTTAGGTGAGATAGTGGATGAGTAAAACGATCTGCGTGCTGACGTCGGCCCATTTGCCGGACGACGCCCGCATATACCATAAGGAAGCCTGTTCGCTGCGGAAAAAAGGGTACGAAGTGACTTTGATCGCGCCGCGGCCCGCCGGAGCGGATACCGGGCCGGAAACCGTCACGCCGGAGGGAGTCCGTATCCGCTATGCGCCGGGCTATAGCAGCCGGACGGAGCGCTGGCTGCATTTGAGCGTCATATTGCGCATGGCTTTGACCGAGCAGGCGGACGCCTATCATCTGCATGACCCGGATCTGCTCTCGCTGGGCCTCAAGCTCCTGCGGCGCACCGGCCGGCCGGTGGTCTACGACGTCCATGAATATTACGGCGACAGCCTGCGCACCCGCTACTGGGCGCCGGCGCCCCTGCGGGTCCCGCTGGCGGTGGGTTTTGACTGGTATGAAAAACAGGCGGCCAAACGCCTGGCGGCCTGCGTGACGGTGAACGAGCATATGGCGGCGCAGTTTCACGCCGTCAATCCTCGCGGCGCCGTCATTTACAATTATCCGGCTGCGTCGGTTTTTTCCCGGCCCGCGCCGGCGGAGTCCCCGCCGCGCCCGGCGGAGGAAGCGCCGGTCATGCTCTATCTCGGCGGTTTGAACCGCGAGCGGGGGCTGGAGGTCATGTTGGAAGCCATGCCGCTGGTGCGGGAGCGCTTTCCGCGGGCGGAATGTATATTAGCCGGCCCGCTGGACGAGCGGGATCTGCACAGGCGTTACCGGCCGCTGGCCCCCTGGCTGGAGCGCGGCGGGATCCGGTATCTCGGCCGCCTGCCTTACGCGGAAACGCCGGACTTGTTCCGGCGGGCCCATATCGCCCTCGTGCCTTTGCTGGCCACCTTGAATTATACGAAGGCCATACCGGTAAAACTGATAGAGTATATGGCCGCGGGCCTGCCGGTGGTCGGTTCCGATTTTGGCTACATCCGGCGGATCGTGAGCGAAACCCGCTGCGGCCTCTTGGCGCGGCCGGGAGACCCCGCGGACCTGGCCCGGCGGATCTGCGCGCTGATTGCCGACCCGGCGGAAGCGGCGGCGGCCGGGCAAAGAGGCTGGGAGGCTTTTCACGCCCGCTACTGCTGGGAACAGGAGGAAATCAAGCTGTGGCGGCTTTACGCTGAACTGATCGGCGAGCCGTGAGACCGCTCTACCGCCTGCGGCAATTCTGGAAGGCTGTTTTTCCCTGCGTCAGGGAGCGCGAACGGGATTGGGTCCGGGCGGCGCTGCCGCCGCGGGCCGGCGAGGTTTTTTTCAGCATGAGCCCGGCCGGACAGCGACACGCCATCGATACGGCGCGCCGGCTTGCCGCTTGGGAAAAACATATCCGCTCGCGGCTGAGCGCGGCGGAATACCGGGACTTGCTGCAGGCGGCTCTTTTGCATGATTGCGGCAAAATCCCTTTCCGGCTGACGGTCGGCCAGCGCGCCGCCAGAGTATTGCTGAAAGCGTCGCCGCTTCCTTTGTCCCCGCGCGCGCTCAGGCGCTGCCCTTATGTCGGCAAGGCTCTGGAAGCCGCCGCCGTTCACGCGGATCTGGGGGCGGAAACAGCCGCCCGCTGCGGCCTGAGCCTGGAAGCGCAGACTTTGATCGCCCGGCATCACCAGACGCCGCGCACCCCGGCGGAAAGCCTGCTGGCTCAGGCCGACGACTGCAGCTGACGTTATGGGAAACCGCGTTATTCTTCATGTGGATATGGACGGTTTCTTTGCCGCGGTGGAGAGCCTTTCCCACCCGGAAACCCTCGGCAAACCGATGGCGGTGGCCGGCGACCCGGAAAACCGCCGGGGGATTATCCTCGCCAAGAACCAGCTGGCGAAAAACGCGGGCGTCAAAACCGCCGAACCTATCTGGCAGGCGCTGCGAAAATGTCCGGGCCTGATATTGCTCCCTCCGCATCACGAGTTATATGCAGAATATTGCGAAAAAGCCAACGCCATCTACGAGCGTTTCACCGACCGGGTGGAGCGGGCCGGTATCGACGAGAGCTATCTGGACATGACCGGCGCCCCCAAACTGCGCGAATACGGCTTCGGCGGCCGGGTGGCCGACGCGATCCGGGCCGCCGTGCGCGCGGAACTGAAACTGACCGTTTCCGTGGGCGTCAGTTTTTGTAAAGTGTTCGCCAAACTGGGCAGCGACTTGGGCAAGCCGGACGGCGTCAGCGTCGTCACCCGGGACAATTACCAAAAACTGCTCTACCCCTTGCCGGTGCGGGCGATGATGTTTGTGGGCCGGGTGACGGAAAATAAACTGGATTCGGCGGGGGTACATACCATCGGCCAGCTGGCCGCCATGACCCCGGAGGCCGCGCAAGCGCTGCTGGGCAAGCATGGTCTGCTGCTCAGCCGTTACGCGAACGGTCTGGACGACGAACCGGTTTTGCGCCGGGAGGAGCAGGAAGATATCAAGTCGGTCGGCAACGGCATGACTTTTCGCCGGGATCTGGTGAGCCGCGACGACATACGGCTGGGTCTGCGCGTCTTGTCCGAATCGGTGGCCGGCCGCCTGCGCAAGCGCCAAAAGAAATGCTATGGCGTGCAAGTATCCATCAAGGATCCGAAATTCAGAGTCATCGACCGGCGGGTGCAGCTGCCCAAACCGACCAACCTGGCCCGGACTATTTTTGCGGCGGCGCTGGCGATAGTGGAACGCTCATGGAAAATCGGCAGCCCCATCAGGCTGCTGACCGTCACGGCCATCAACCTCACCGATGAAAGCGACCGCGGCCAGGCGACGCTGTTTGACGACGAGACGGACATCATCAGGCAGGAGGCGCTGGAGCGCTCGCTGGACGCCCTGAAGCTGCGATACGGAAAATCAGTGGTCAAGCCCGCCGCCATCCTGAAAAATGATTTGGGGATCGAGGAATAAAGCATGATGAAGAATAAGTTTGCGTCATTTGCTCGATAAAATACATACATAATACATAAAATAAAAGTGAACCGTTCGCCATCTCGCGACTATTCACAAGTGTACGGGATTCAGAAAGGAGGTCAATTTGGAAACATTGCGCGCAATAAAATTTCAAAAAGAAACCTCGCGTTCACGGCTCGCGGACTTGGTAGACGAGTACGGCGGCTCTGTCTATAAATTTTGCCGAAGTCTTGCCTATTCCAAAGAAGACGCGGACGACCTGTTCCAGGAAACATTCCTGCGGGTGTTCGAGGATTCGCAGAAGATAAACGCTTGCGATGACCCGCGGGGCTTCCTCTTTTCCGCCGCGATTTTTGTCCATAAAAGTTGGAAGCGCAAGTACGCCCGCCGTAACCGAATCGCTCCCGCCGCCGCGCCGGACGAAACAGCGGCAAGCGGCGACGATGTGGAGAGCGGCGTTATAACGCGGGAAGAAGCCCGCATTGTTCGCGATTTGGTAAAATCTTTGCCCGAAAAATTCAGGATCCCCATCATCCTGTACTACACGATGGAACTGAGTGTGCCTGATATCGCGCAGGCTATGCGCTTACCCGCGGGCACCGTGAAAAGCAGACTGTTCAAAGCGCGGAAATTGATTGAGAAAGGATTGGGTGAAGTTTTATGAAAAGCAGAAATCTTGATACGGAATCCTTGCTGCGGGAAGCTATGAGAAGCACGGCGACCCCCGACGCGGAGCTGGCGCGCAGGGTAAAAAACGATATAACAAGGGAGGAACCGATTTTGCGCAAATTTAGGATCAGGCATTCTGTCAGCGCGGCTGCCGTCGCCGCCGTCTTGCTGATATTCACCGCCGCGACCGCTATCGCCGCTTGGTATTTTCTGAATCCGAGTGATGTTGCGGAAAACGTGGGCGACTACGCTTTGAGCGCGGCCTTTGACAGCGAAACCGCCGTTAATATCAACGCTTCGGCCGCGTCCGGCGACTATATTTTCACCTTTCTCGCCGTCGCGTCCGGCAAGGATATTACCGACAGGCTATATTACAGCAACGGCGAGCTGCAGAGCGACCGCACTTATGCTGTTCTCGCCATACAAACGGCGGACGGGACGCCTTTCGACCGTCAAAACGCGTATATTGACGCGAGCTTCTTTGTATCGCCGTTGATCAAAGGCACGAACCCGGCGATGGTCAATATCGCGAGCATGGACGGGGGCTATTCGGATAATGTGGCGGACGGTATTCTCTACCGAATCATCGAATGCGACAATGTGGAGTTGGAACAATTTGTAATCGGAAGGCTTCACCCGTCGGAAAGAAATACCGTGCAAGAGGATGGAGAGCGTGGATGTCA
>JAISEW010000158.1 GCA_031263945.1 Gracilibacteraceae bacterium
GGGAATATGCGGGGTGTGCAGCTCGGCGGGAAAAGGCCGCAGTTCCTCCACCCGGGCGGCCAGGGCGCGGGGATGTGTCACCACGACGCGATAGGCGGTTTCCTCGCCGAGATAGGCGAATTCCGCCAGCATTTCCTCCGTGGTGCGCAGAAAAAGCGGGGCCTGGTCGTCGGCGTCGTCAAAACCTTTGGCCGCCATGATGATCCGCCGGTAGATCTCGTCCTCCGGATCAAGAAAATGCGCGTCACAGGTAGCGACGACCGGGATATCCAGCTCCTCGCCTAAAGCCACTATAGCGCGGTTCAGGTTGCGCAGGGCTTCTTCATCCGCCACGCGCCCGTTTCGGATGAGAAAATTATTGTTGGCCGCCGGCTGTATTTCCAGATAATCATAACAGGAGGCGACGGCGCGCAGTTCTTCCGCCGGCGCGCCGCGCAGCGCCGCCTGATAAACCTCGCCCGCCTCGCAGGCCGAGCCGACTAGGAGCCCTTCCCGGTGAGCCGCCAGGACCTCCCGCGGCAGACGCGGGCGGCGGTAAAAATACCGCAGATGCGAATCCGTCACCAGCCGGTACAGGTTTTTCAGGCCGGCCGCGTTTTGGGCCAGCAGGATTATGTGAATATTTGGCATTTTTTCGTTGATGATACCTTCGGTATAATGGGTAAACGGCTGGCCAAGCAGATACCCCTCCATCCCGAAAATCACCTTGATCTTGCCCCGGGCCGCCGCCGCCGCTTCCGGAAAAGCCTGCACGACGCCGTGGTCGGTGACGGCGATCGCCTCGTGCCCCCAATCGGCGGCGCGGCGCACCAGAGCCGCCGGCGCGGACACGCCGTCCATATCGGACATCTGCGTGTGAAGATGCAGCTCGACCCGTTTTTCCGCCGCCAGATCCCGCCTGAGACCGGGCGGGGCGATGGCCGTGACGTCTTTCGCGATCAGAGTCAGTTCCTGCGAGTACATATCCGTCTTCACTTCGCCGCGCATCCGGTACCATTCACCGTCGCGCAGGGGCGGCGTCGGAGCCTTTTCTTCCAGGAAAATTTTTACAGCTAGAGAGTTCGTGTTGTCGCTCAAGACGCAGGTGATGATGCGCCGCCCTGTTTTTGTCTCCCGTGTCTCGATTTGGAAAATATAGCCTTGGGCGACGACCGAGCGTTCTTCTTCCGTGATTTCCCGCAGCGGTGCGGCTGGAGAGCGGATTTCCTTGCCGGTCAGCACGGCGCCCGCCTCTTTCTGCTTGGCCGCGCTCTTGGCCCGCTGGCGGCGCAGCTGCTCGGCGTATTTTTCTTCTTCCCGGGCAAACTCCGCTTGGACCGCGGCCAGCGAACCCTGAGCAGGAGCCCGCGGCGGCTCCGGCACCTCCGCCAGCTCGCGCCATATGATCTCCGCCGCGGCCGGCCGGCAGGCGGCGGTCAAAATTTCGGCGCAAAACTCCCGTTCCGCCGGCGGCGCGGCGCCTGAGACGCGCAAATAGATCCGGGCGCGGTTTTCCCGCGCCGAAAAATCCACCTGTTCCAGCCATAGCGCTTCCGCGTGAGAGGTCAGGCGTTCCCGCGCTTCCGGCGTCAGGGCCCGGAAAAACGGGGCTTCGGTAATTTTAACGGCCATCGCCTCAGTTTTCCTCCAGAATCAAACGGACACGGGCGACGGCTTCCGTCAAAGGAATAAATTCCAAATCGCCCGTCTGGCGCCGTTTCAGCTCGGCCTGCCCTTGCGCCAGATTGGCGGCGCTGACGACCAGGCGAAGCGGAAAACCGATCAAGTCAGCGTCCTTGAACTTGACGCCCAGACGCTCGGGGCGGTCGTCCAGCACCGTTTCCACGCCGGCGGCCCGCAGTTCGTCATACAGGGCCATGGCCGCCGCCATCACCGCCGGGTCTTTTTCGTTGACCGGGACGACCACGCAGTGATAAGGCGCGATGGCCAGCGGCCAGATTATGCCGCTCTCGTCGCCGCGCTGTTCAACGGCCGCCGCCATGGCGCGGCTGACGCCGATGCCGTAACAGCCCATATAAAACGACTGCGATTTTCCGGCTTCATTCAGAAAGCGCGCGGAAAGCGCGTCGCTGTATTTTTGCCCTAAATTGAACACCTGACCGACTTCTATGCCGCGCGCGCCGCTCAAAGCGGCGCCGCAGCGCGGGCAGGGCTCGCCGGCCCGCGCCAGACGCAGATCCGCCGTCAAAGACAGCGGAAAATCCCGGCCGGGCACGACATCTCGCCAATGGACGTCCGGGCGGTTCGCCCCGCAGACAAAGGCGGCGGAAACGGCGGCTTCGCTGTCCACAGCCAGACGCGCCGCCGCCGGCAAGTCGACCGGGCCGACAAACCCTGAGCCGCAGGCCACTAACGCCGCCAGATCGTCCTCATCGGCCAGGCGCAAATCGCGGAAGGGGCCGAGACAGTTGTTGATCTTCACTTCGTTCGCCGTCCGGTCGCCGCGCACCACGACAGCCAGATATTGGCCGTCGCCTTTGTAAACGAGGGTCTTCAGGAATCGCTCCGGGGGGAGACCGAGCAGCGCGGAGACTTCTTCTATAGTGCGCGCTCCGGGCGTAGCGACTTCGGCGCGCGGCGGCGCGGCGATGGGGGAGGGGGATGGCGCGGCCGCGGGCGGCGGGACGCATTCCGCTTTTTCCGTGTTAGCCGCGTAAGCGCAGTCCGGACAGAACACGACTTCCGCTTCCCCGGCCTCGGCCAGCGCCATAAACTCATGAGTGCCGCCGCTGCCGCCTATAGCGCCGGCATCCGCCTCCACCGCCCGGCAGGAGAGGCCGCAGCGGCGAAAGATCGCTTCATAGGCCGTTTGCATCCGGGCATAACTTTCCCGGGCGCCTTCCGGCGAACGGTCAAAGGAATACAGATCCATCATGATAAATTCCCGCCCCCGCATCAGGCCAAACCGCGGCCGCCGCTCGTCGCGGTACTTGTTTTGGATCTGATACAGGAGGAGCGGCAGTTGTTTATAGGAATGCACATCGCTTTTGACGAGTTCCGTTATGATTTCCTCATGCGTCGGGCCGAGGCAGAATTCACGGGAATGTCTGTCCCGCAGACGGAACATCTCCGGTCCGTACAACTCCCAGCGCCCCGTGGCCTGCCACAATTCAGCCGGCTGCACCACAGGCAGCATGATTTCCTGACCGCCGGCGGCGTTCATTTCCTCACGCACGATTTGTTCTATTTTGCGAATAACACGCCAGCCCAGCGGTAAATACGTATAGATCCCCGCTGTGGATTTGCGGATAAACCCGGCGCGAAGCAGCAGCTTATGACTGGCGATCTCCGCTTCCGCGGGCGCTTCCCGCAAAGTGGGCGCGAACAGCCGGCTCATTTTCATAATATGGATCGTCCTTTCTATGTTTGTTTATCATTTTACATCCGTCCCATATTTTTTTCAATGCCATATTTTTCGCCGAAAAACAATAATGGATAAAATCAGGGTGTATTTTGTGATTTTCTAAACCGTTAAAATGTATTTATAACAACTGAAGCGCCAGTAAGAGGACATAAAAAAACAATTGGCGCGCCGCCGCAGCTTTTGACAGGATCTGACTGATAGCGGTTGTTCAGTGATTTATGGGAGCATCCGCTGGCAAGTCGTCATTTGTGGAGCGACCGTGCGCAGATTGATAATATATATTTTATTGAAACAGGGTGTAGATATTCCGGATCAGCCCTGTTTCTTTTTTTGTTTATTTCGGTACAAACATCGCTCTCGCATAGCGCAATGGGAACAGCGTCCGGCGAGCGCGCAGCCGGCGCGGCCAGAGGAAGATAACGGCGCCGCCGCGCCGCCGACAATCGCGGTCACCGATTTGCGGGGGACCATGATATACGCGGAAGTCACGCTGAGCCCTATCCGGCGCGGAGCGTCCAAAAGACGCATGATACCCGGCTGCACCGTCAGCGGCAAGTCGCCGTAACCGGGGCTGAAACGCGAAGTAAAATAAACAGGCCCATCCCGCCCGGCGCGGCTCCGGTGGATTTCTTCTTCCGCCGCGTCCGTGACTTGTTCCACCAGAGCGGTGGCGCAGGCGTCCATGACGACGCTGTCCAAAACGTCAGTCAGAGCCGCGCGGCGGAGCAGCGCGTCCACGCCGGCGCCCAGCGTCGCCGCCAGCAGCAGCCCTTCGTCGCAGCCGTCCATATGCCGGGCGATGCTCAAACCGGGCAAAAACAGAGCGTCCTTTAACTCACAGCCCGCGGCCGCGCTGCGCGCGGGCCAGGCGGCATAGATATACCGCGGCCGGGCGGCTTGCGCCACCTGACGGGCCGCGGCGGTCAGCCGCTCCGTCACGGCGTCGTCAGGCGTTTCCGTATAACCGAGATAGCGGGCGGCTTCCTGCAAATTTATTTCCCAATATTTACCATCAAGGGCGCTCACTGAAGACCGGCCGGACCAAGCGGCGGCCTGTCCGGCAGCAGGGCGGCGATTTCCCGCGCCGCCGCCGCGTCGTTCATCGTATACAGGTGGATCCCCTCCGCGCCCCTGTCCAGCAAATCGGCGATCTGCGCCGCGGCATAGCCGACGCCGGCCCGGCGCAAAGCCCCCGGATCATGCTCCCAGCGGCTCATGATCTTAGTCAGCGCCGGCGGCAGACTCGCTCCGCAAAGAGAAACGATACGCTGGATTTGCCGCGCGTTGACGACGGGCATGACCCCGGCTTCGATCCGCGCCGTTATGCCCATCGCTCTGGCCCGGCGGACAAAATCAAAAAAAATCGCGTTATCAAAGAATAGCTGGGTGATCAGATGCCCGGCGCCCGCCTCCGTTTTCTTCAGCAGCCAGCGCAGATCCTCCGCGGGGGAGACCGCTTCCACATGACCTTCCGGATAACAGGCCGCGCTCAGGTGAAAGTCCCCCTGCTCGCGCAGGAAGCGGATGAGATCGACCGCGTGCGGAAAATCCCATTGCCGCGGCCGGTCGGGACTGACATCGCCGCGCAGGGCCAGAATGTTGTACACACCTCGCTCCCGCAATTGAGCCAGATACTGCCGCACATCGGAGCGCGTGCTGCTGATGCAAGTCAAATGAGCGACGGCGGGCACGCCCAGTTCTTCGTGAATGAAAGAGGCGATGTCCAAAGTGGACGTATCGGCCGGATTACCGCCCGCGCCGTAAGTCACGCTGATAAAATCCGGACTCAGTTCCCGCAGTTCCTTTATGGTGGCGTAAATTTTTTCTATCGGCCCGTCTTTTTTCGGCGGAAAAACCTCCAGCGAAAAAACCGCCCGCCCTCTGTCAAAAATGCTGTCAATTCTTTTCATATTTATCCTTCTTACAAATACTCAAACCGACGCGCCCTTTAATCCCACAACCGTTCCAGCGCCGCGCGCGGATCTGCCGCTCCCGTGATCGGCCGGCCGACGACTAACAGGGAACTGCCGGCCGCTATCGCTTCCGCCGGCGTCGTCACACGGGCCTGATCATCCGGCGCGCTCCC
>JAISEW010000185.1 GCA_031263945.1 Gracilibacteraceae bacterium
GGCGGCGTATCATGCAGTTTTTGCGCTCCCTGCGGTTTGAGCAGAAAACTGTCGGCGAGGTAAACTGTTCCGGTGGCGGAGACGAGATCCGTGTTTACAGCCAGACACATATCTTTGGCCAGCGGCAGGGTCTCGCCGCTTTGAAGGCTGGGGCGCTCGACATGGTCATAACCCTGGCCGTGAGCGAATAAGCCCGTCTCTTTTTGCCAGCCCTCAGCCGCTAAATAATCATTGTACCGCGCGTAAACAGCAGCGGGACTCATCCCGATCTCCAGCAGGCCGGTCAATTTTTCCTGCGCTTTCTGGGTCGCGGTCAGGCCGGCCATGAGCGCCTCAGACGGCTCCCGCCCGACGGAGAACATCCGGCCCAAAGTCGAGAACAAACCCCCCGGCCCGCTGGATTGCAGCTTGACATACAGCGTGTCGCCGGCGGCCAGTTCGCGGTTTTGGTAAAAACTGGGCAAAAGATCGAACTTCTCCCCGCGCGGCGCGCTGCCGATGGTCACGATCATTTCCTCCCCGCCCCAATCCGTGAGCAGCCGCATGACTTGGGCGCGGATCTCATACTCGCGCGCGCCGGGCAGAGCGAAAGCGCCGAGGTAGCCCATCGCCTTATCCTGCACGGCCGCGGATCTCCGCAAAAAATCTATTTCGACCTGACTTTTCACTGCCCGCAGTTCGTCAAAATATGAGGAAACATCCACGATTTCCGCTGCCGGCAAATGGGCGGCGATATATTCGTAATAGTTCCACTGCATCATTTGCAGCCCGGCGACGCCGATCCGCTTGGCGCTGTTTTCCTTAGCCCATTGCACAAAAAGACGGCCTTCCCAGTCGTTGGTGAAGTTAAAAACGGAAAAATACGGGGCCGCGGCCCAGGGCTGGCCGATCCGCAGCAAATGCGGCGGCGGGTAAAGATCCAGCGGCGGCCCGCTGCAGGCGATGTAGCGCACTTCGCCGCCCCGGGGCAGAAAGGACGATTGGGGATAGTTGTTTTCCGCCGTGGTGTCCGTCATCCAGCGGTTGCAGCCCCCCATGTACTGGGTGAGGTTTTGCGCGAGCAGGCAATCTATATTTTCCCGCGCCAGCACGGCTTGCAGCGCGCGCGCGCGCCGCTCCAGCTCTTCGATGGGCACGGGTGATTTCAAACGTTCGTGAAACACTGGGGACATAATGGCTCCTCCTTAGCAGGACTGGTCTCCCAATCAATCAATTAATTGGCCAGAAATTGCGGTAAAAACAAAGTTATTTCCGGTATATACGTGACCAGAAGCAGAATACCGATCAGCACGATCAAAAAAGGGACGACCCTTTTGGAAACATCTTCCACACGACATTTGGCCACCATAGCGCCGGTATAGAGACAAACTCCCAGCGGCGGCGTCAGATTGCCGATGGACAGGTTGAGAATGACCATCAGGCCAAAATGCACGGGATTCAGGTTCAGCGCTGCCACAAAGGGGATCAGAATAGGGGTGATGATGATCAGCAGCGCGCCGGTTTCCATGAAACAGCCCGCGATCAGCAAAATCCCGTTGATCATCAGCAGCAGAATAATGGGATTATCCGAAACCGTGTTCATGGCCGTGAATATCTTCAGCGGGATTTGCTCCGAGGCCATCAGCCAGCCAAACACCGCGGCGTTAGCCATGATGAACATGATTTTCGCCGAAGTGACGGCGCCTTTTAAGAAAATTTCGTAAAGATCTTTGATTTTGATTTCTTTATAGACAAAAATGGAAACGATGACGCCGTATATCACGGCTACCACCGCCGCTTCCGTCGGGGTAAAAAAACCGCCCATGATGCCGCCGATCATGATCACCGGCGTTCCCAGCGCCCACAGCGCCTCCGCCGTGGCCTTCAGCATTTCCCGCCCGCTTTTCCGGGGCGAGCCGGCATAGCCGTATCTTTTGGCGTTGATATAACAAACCGCCGACATACCGATGGCCATGAGCACGCCGACGGGAATGCCGGCCATGAACAGCTGCGACAGAGAAGTGCCGGTGATGGAGGAATAGAGTACCATGGAAAGGCTCGGCGGGATGATGACTCCCATCACCCCGCCCGCGGCGGCAATCGTGGCGGAATACGCGGGATCGTAGCCTCTTTTTTTCATCTCCGGCACCATTATCCCGCCCACCGCCGCCGTCGTCGCCACGTTGGAACCGGAAATGGCCGCGAAAAACATGCAGGTGGTGATCGTCACGATGCTCAGGCCGCCTGTGATAAAGCCCAGGAAAGAATCCGCCATTTTCATCAGCCGGCTGGCCAGCCCGCCGACCTCCATCACCGCTCCGGCCACGATAAAGCAGGGAATGGCCACCAGCACGATGGAGTCGATCCCCGTGAACATCCGCTGTACGAGGATGATGATATTTATATCGTGCGCCAAGATGTACACCAGGCTGGAAAGCCCGATGGAAGCCGCGATGGGGACGCCGAACATCATAAAGCCCAATAAGGTCAAAAACAGTAACGCCATTGTCAGCCTCCGTTTGGCGCGCTAAGACCCGCCAGCGCCGCAACTTTATTGATGAAATTCACACCCAGATGAAAAACGATGATCGCTTCGCAAAACGGGATCGCCCCATAGATCCAGGCCACGCTGATTGGGAGCGAGTCGGATTTCTGGGGCAAAACCAGCTGCACCGCCTGTATGCCGGCAAAGACCGCGTAGCAGGCTAAAAAAGCGAAACACAGGTACAGCAAACATTCAAAGATTTGATTGGCTTTTCCGGTCAGTTTGTCCGCGATAAAAGTCAGGGAAATATGCTCGCTTTCCTTGGCCGCGATGGCGGCGCCTAAAAATGTGCCCCAGATGAGCATATACCTGGCTACGCCGTCGACCCAGGTGAAAGTGCTGCCGATAAACACCCGCCGCAAAATCTGGATAAACATGGCAGCCACTAATATGGTTATGGACAGCACCAGCAATATTTGGCATAGTCTGTTGAGGCGCTCGCTGACTTTATTGAGTATTTTGAGCACATCCAATCCTCCCCGTTTTTTTCCGGCAACCGCAACGGAATTAATCAGTACTTCCTTAGTCCTAGTAGTCCGCGAGCGCCATTATCGCTTCCATGATCTCCCCGCCGTTTTGAGCGGCAAACGCTTCCCGCACCGGCGCCGTCGCCGCGGCGAAATCGGCGGTGTCCAATTCGTTTACCGCCATCCCGTGCGAGACGATCTCATCCAGCAGGACTTTTTCATCTTCCCGCACGCCCTGCACATCCGTCGTACATACTTCCTTGGCCGCTTCCATCAGAATATTCAGATATTCCTCCGGCAGCTCGCCGAGCAATTTGTCGCTCCCAACCAAAGCCGACATATAGGCGCAATGGCTGGTCAGAGAATAATATTTTTGATACTCCCAGATATTGTTGGAATAGTTGACGAGGTTAGGGTTTTCCTGGCCGGAAATAGTGCCCTGCTGCAGCGAAGTCGGCACTTCGGCCCAGGCCATCGGCACGGGCGACGCGCCCAGCGCCGAAAAAGTGTCGATAAAAACATCGCTTTGCATCACTCTGATTTTCAGGCCCCGCAGATCGGCAAGAGTCACAATGGGATGAACGCTGTTGGTGATCTGGCGGAAACCGCCGGGGTAAAAGGATAAATTGCGGAGACCGATTTCCTGCATCTTATCGTCCAGCTGCCGCGCCGGTTCCGAGTCCATAAATTTTTGCAAATGATCCCAATCCCTAAATACATACGGCAGGTCCAGAACTCCCAGCGCCGGAGAGAATCCGCTCAGCGGCGCGGTCGTGATGAAGGCCAGCTCCACTGTGCCCGCCTGCATGCCCTCGATCAGGTCGCGGTCATAACCCAAAGAGCCGCCTATATAGATCTCGATCAGCACTTTGCCGTTGGTTTTTTCTTCCACGATCCGCTTGATCTCCAGACAGGTCGGCTGCCAGGGATGGTTTTCCTGGGCCTGATGGGCCAGTTTGAGCGTATACACTTTATCCGGGTCCGCCGCGCCGACCGTTCCGCTGCCGGCGCCGGCGCCCGCGCCCGCACCGCCGCAGCCCGCCGCCAGCGCCGTTAAAATCAATATTACCGATATGGCGATTGCCTTTTTCATCAGGTTTTTTCCCCCTTTCGCCGGAATCAACAATCGATCAGCAAAACTTCCTGCGGCGTCTTGTGCAAAAGTTCACAGCCGCTTTCCGTGACCAGATAATTATCACAGGCGAAGGCGTAGGCCTTATCATTAAAGGCGATCGGATGCACGGCCACCACCATGCCGGCTTGCAGAAGCATGGTTTCCTCATGACGGAAAGCCGGGCGCTCCACGAGATCGTAACCTTGCCCGTGCGCGAACAGCCTGTTTTCCGGCAAATACCCCTGACTCACCATAAAAGCGTTGTTAGCCTCCAGCACCTGAGCCGGGATCACGCCGGGTTTCAGGAGAGCGGCGGCCCGGCGCTGCGCTGTGAACGCCGTCTCGTAAGCGGCGACCAGTTCCCGGCTCGGTTCCCCCAAACACCAAGTCCGGCCGATTTCGCCATAATAGCCTCCCGGCCCGTTCACTTCGATCATGATGAAAAACTGATCCCCTTTGTCCACGCGGCGGTTGTGGTAAAAAGGCGGGAAATGCCCCGTACGCGCCCCCATTTTTTCCGCGCCCAGCATGATCAGCTGTTCTTCGCTTCCTAATTCTTCCAGGATCTTTATCACTTCACCGCGGATCTGATACTCATACTTGCCGGGGATCACGATGCTTGGCAGGGCCGCGCAGACGACGTCCTGCATATTCACGCATTTGCGGACGTAAATCAGTTCATCCTCGCTTTTTACCGCCTTGATCCCGTCGACCATATCCGTGGCGTCCACAAATTCCACCTGTGGCAGATGGTCTTTCAGATACTGATAAAAATAAGCGGAAAAATGACCCAGCCCGATCCAGCCCACTTTTTTGTCGCCGCGCGCCTTGATGATCTTGCAGATTTCCTCCGCGTCAAACGGGTCGGTATAATTCAATGACCTAAAATACGGTAAGCTTTTGCGCGTTTTTACTCCCCGCACGGCCCATTCCGGCGGCGCCGGCGGCAGCGGATCTCCGCCGCTGGTGATGATGGTCATTTCCTCATCGGCGGGAAAATAGACGGACATGATATACTGGTTCTCACCGGGGATGTCGGTCAGATAACGCACGTATCCGCCCAGCCACTGATTCCCGTCCTGCGCGATCAGCGCGTCGATCCCCTCTTGCGCCATGCCGGCGCGGATGGCTTGCCAGCGGCGTTCCAACTCCTTTTGCGGGATCGGAAAACGGATCCTTTCATGTGTCATGTCAATTCCTCCTCGTATCGTAGAGTAGAATGGAACTCCCCGCGCGGAAAAACTCAAAAGGCCTCTAAAAAAATTATACGGATAAGCGGGATCCCGTTCTGTCCCAAATGAGACAAAAATAAATGAAATTTTCCGAACATTTCGCCTTGCGCGGGTTTAGGGACTGTTTGGAAATAAACAGTCCCTTATCTTAGCACTCACTCGTACAGAGCTTTCAGCCCGTCCCGCGCCAAAATTTCTATCCGGCCGCGGCTCTTGCGGATCAGCTTTTTTTCTTCAAACAGGATCAGCGCTTCCGTGATTTTGGTGCGGCTGACCCCCAGAAAACTGGCGAGGATCTCGTGAGTGACCTGAATATTTTCGTCGTCCGGATGATGGTAATAAAATCCATATGAACGAAAATTGACCAACAGCCGGGCTAATTTTTGCGTGGTGTTCAGGATGAGGCTTTCCGTTTGCAGTTCCAGCCCCCGGATGATTTTCGTGTAATTTTGCAGTAATAACAGCATGAAATTAGGATGCGACTCGATGAAAGTTCTGGCCACGTCCCGTTGGATCATCACGGCTTCCACAGCAGTCATCGCCCGCGGCGAACAAATGCTGGCGCCGCCGTCAATGACAGCCGTTTCGCCGATGATCGCCGGCCCCTCGACGATGGACATCGTTTTTTCCGCGCCGCTCGCGAAAGAGAAACTGTTGCGGATCCGTCCCTTGACCAGGCAAATCAGGCCGATATCGCTTTCGCCCTGTAAGTATAGAAATTCTCCGGCGCAAAAGGATCTTTTCTCGCCTAAAGCGCGGACGCTGTTCCATTCCGCCGTAAACAGACCATTAGCCATTTGCATAACGATCCTCTTTCAGTATCAATAGACAGCATTATCGTAAAATCAATATCTATAGTATATCAAGGAAGGAACATTATATCAATAGTCTATTTATATCCAGATAAAATATTAGTAGTATTTGTTACAGTCTCACCATTCGTCATTGCGAGGAACGAAGTGACGAAGCAATCCAGTACTCGCGATACTTCGGCGTGTTTCCCGCCTGCGGCATAAACGCGGGTCTGGATTGCTTTGCTTCGCTTCGCTCGCAATGACGGCGGGGGGCTTCTTTGAGTAGTAACAATATTTGGATAAAACGTTTGCGGAGCCGCGAACAGCCGTGCTCCAAAATGGAGGATGAGCCATGGCAAAAATAGCCGGAATTATCGGGGAGCGTTTGCGCGTCTACCGCAATCGCGCCGGATTGAGCCAGGAGAAATTGGCAGAAAAAGCCAATTTGCACAATACTTATATCGGGCAGCTGGAACGCGGCGAAAAAAACGCGACGCTGGAGAGCATCGAAAAAGTCGCCCGGGCCCTGGATCTGCCTTTTGAGATCCTCTTTGCCAACATTATCGTCAGCGAAAGAAAAAACGAAATCGCTGCCGAATGTTACAATATCATCGCCGTTCTTGCGGAAAAAGAGCAAAAGATCTTGCTGAACATCATCAAAACGGTCATAGAATTCAAACGGTGATAAATCCCTAAATATGTACGGAATGACCTCGTAGGGGGCGATGGCAATCGCCCCGTGTCCCGCGAAGAACAGGAACCACGGGCGGATTGCCATCCGCCCCTACGCTCGTTCATCCATTTCCTCCGTCATTCCGGCTTTATGCCGGAATCCAGCCCCATCACGAGACTACTGAGTACAATACAGACCCTGTCTAATGATTTATTGCACTCTGACGGATATGAAGTGGCTTTACCGTCGGGGAGAGGGATTGATTCCATTCTCCGCCGGTAAGCCTTCGTAACTATCCTTTTCAACGGCAACACCCGTGTTGCTGATTTTAAGTCT
>JAISEW010000234.1 GCA_031263945.1 Gracilibacteraceae bacterium
GGATTGCTGGGCACGCCGACCTGATAAAGCCCCGGCGCGTAAATACCGGCGCTGACGTAGCCGCCGGGCGTCGCCGGCGCGCCGCCGCCCACCTCGACCCAGCGCGACCCCTGCAACCGGTAAATATGCGCGGCGTCCGCGCCGGCGGCGTCACTGCCGATCGGCAGAGTCAGAGTGAGCGCTTTTTGCGGCGCCGGGCCTTCCCAGGTCACGGCGTAGGCGGTCCCCAGCCCGGAGATCCCTTCCGCGAAAAGGCTCGCTTCCCCGGACATCTCAATATTCATCGGCAAAGCCGCCTCACGGGCGCCGCCGGCGTCCACCGGCAGATCAAAAGCTCCCGGCGGGACGCTGAGTACCGCGCCGTCGCCGCTGGCAACGGCGCCGCCGCCCCAGCTCAAAACGGCGGGCGCGTGATAAAGGGTTTGCGGGCTCAGGCTTTGCAAAGCCCGGTATACATCCAGCACGCCGTAGCCATATTCCTCATCCTGCCCGGTCCGGCCTATATCGCGGGCCGACATTTCCAAGACCCGCAGCACCTCGTCCGCCGTAGCGTCGGGATATTTACCCCAGACCAGCGCCGCCGCGCCGGACACCAAGGCGGCCGCGACGGATGTGCCTTTGGTGTAAGCGAGTCCCGTGCCGGTCCCCAGATAAGTCGGATAAGTCGTCAGCACCGTGTCTCCGGGCGCGGACAGCAGCACTTCCGCTCCGGTCAGAGAGAAATCCGCGACGCGCGCTTCCCGCGTCAGGGCCGTCACGGCCACGACATGGGGGTCGGCGGCCGGAAAACCCACCCCTTCACGATCCTGTTCCATCGTGCCGAGGGCGTTATCCGCCGCGCTGGGCAAATTGCCCGCCGCGGCGACGATCAGACAGCCTTTTTCCGCCGCGTAGCGGAGCGCCGCCGTCAGTTCCGGCGATTGGGCCGCCGCGGCGATGCTGAGGTTGATGATGCGCGCGCCGTGGTCGGCGGCCCAGACGATGCCGCCGGCGATATGGCGGTCGTCCCCCGTGCCGGACGAATTGACGGCTTTGATCGGCATGACGGAAGCGTGATAAGCGACGCCGGCCGGCGCCGTATCGTCCCGGGCCGCGGCGATGATCCCCGCGATCATCGTCCCGTGGCCGTGATCGTCTTCCATATCTTTAAGAGCCGTGCTGGATTTGATGGCGTTATAACCGGCTATGACCCGCTCGGCCAATTCCGGATGGGAAAAATCCACGCCCGTGTCCACCACGGCCACGATGACGCCTTCGCCGGCCGCGCCCAGCTCCCAGGCCTGAGGCGCCCGGATCATAGCGGCGGTCCACTGATATTCCGGTTCCGGCGGCAGGGAAACAGCGTAAACAGCCGCGGCCGCAGTCCCGAAAAACAAAATCAAAGACAGCGCCGCCAGTTTTATTGCTTTCAAGTTTTGACCTCCTAATCCCCATAGAAACGGGGCCTGTCATGATAATTCTGTAATTTAGGGCGTTTTTCCTGCCAAATCGTTTTTTTTACTTTTCCGCTCCGGGAAAAGGTGATATAATTACAAACAATGATTGTGCCCTGATAGAAGGAGGAGCTTCCTGTTGAAAAAACGATTTACCGTCACCATATGCCTTGCCTTAATTTTTTTGTTTATGACGCCTGCCGCCGCTCTGACCGCCGACGCGACCACTGACGGCGCGGGTGGCGCGGCGGAACCTTATTTCGTTCGCTACGCCGGGGAAACGCGTTACGGCACCGCGCTGGCCATCGCGCGGGATTGGCCGGCGGCGGCGGCGGTAGTGCTGGCCCGCGGCGATGATTTTCCGGACGCGCTGGCCGGCGCGGTGCTGGCTAACTCGCCGGCGGTGCAGGGGCCGCTCCTGCTGACGGAATCCACCCGTCTGACGCCGGGCGTTATAGAGGAAATTCAGCGGCTCGGCGCTATGACCGTATTTTTGCTCGGCGGCGAAGGCGCCGTCTCGGAAAACGTGGCCGCCGCCCTCCAAAACGAAGGCCTGACCGTGCGGCGCCTGGCGGGAGAAAACCGCTTTGCCACGGCGGCGGCCATCGCCCGGGAGTCCGTGGAGTTTACCGACAGGGTCTGTTTGGCCTCGGGCTATTCTATTGCCGACGCCCTCAGTATTTCCCCCTTCGCCGCCGCCCGGGGCGTGCCGCTGCTCCTGACGGAAACAGAGCGTCTGCCGGCGGCCACCTTGGAGGCCATCGTCGCCAGCGGCGCCGCTCAGGTCACTCTGATCGGCGGCGAGGGCGTTATCGCGCCGTCCGTGGCGGCGGAGCTGACCGCGGCCGGATATTTCGTCGACAGGATCGCCGGCGCCGACCGCTACCTCACTAACGCCGCCGTGCTGGAACAACTGGATTTTGACCACAGCGCCATCGTCGCCGCCACCGGCGCGGTTTTTCCGGACGCGCTCGCCGGTTCCGTCCTGGCTGCCAAACGTTTCAACCCGATCCTATTGACGCCCGCCGACGTCTCCCGTTTTAACGCTCCGGCGCTGGCTTATCTGAACGCCCGCCGGGACAGCGCCACGGCTTTTTATACTCTGGGCGGCGCCGGCGCCGTCAGCGCCGCGATGGAAAGTTTTATCCGCCCGACCGCCGCTCCTGCGCCGCCGCCCGCCGCCGACCCCGGCACAGGCCCGGAACCGTCAGGCCGGCGGCGCGTATCTTTGCAGTTTTGGGACGGCTACAGCAATCCGGACGCCTATCAGCGCCTGCTGGGCTTTGTGCCGGAACCGCTGACGGATTATGTGGACATTCTTTCGCCCGGTTTTTTCGCCTATAACGGCAGCGCCGGCGCCGTCACTCTGCGTGACGGACTCAGCGTCGCGGCGGCGCGGAATATTGTCGCGCTGGGCCAAAGCCGCGGGGCGCGGGTGGTTCCTTTTGTCCGCGGCGACGGTTCCCAGATAGACGCGCTCCTGAAAGATCCGACCCGGCGGGCCGCTTTGGTGAGCGACTTGACGGCTTTGACGGATGAAATCGGCGCCGACGGCCTGATGATCGATTTTGAGGCCTTGGCCGACTCCACGGAAGCCGCGCTGACCGATTTGATGCGCTCGTTTTACGCCGAATTGCAGCCTCGGGGCAAACTGACGATGATCGCCGTCGCTTCCCGCACCTCCGCCACGACCGAGACCTGGAACAGCGAGTTCAACTACCGTGACCTCTCCGAGTGCAATGATTACGTGGTGGTGATGGCCTACGACAAACATTATACCACATCCGCTCCCGGCCCCATCGCGCCGCTGGACTGGGTGCGGCAGGTCGTGAGCTATATCTCGACCCAGACGCCACCGGAAAAACTCATCATGGGCGTGCCGTATTACGGGCGGGACTGGTGGTGGAGCCGCTCCAGCAACAGCTGGCTCTCGGTGGCTTTCGGCTGGACGATCGCCAATCAGACGGCGGCGGAAAACGGCGCGGAAATAACGCGGGAAACCACCGCCACGGACCCGGTCGGAATTCCGACTTTCAAATATGTGGACAAGGACGGCGACAACCGCACCGCTTATTTTGACGACGCCGCCAGCTGGGGCGCCAAACTGGATCTGGTGGATGAATTTGATCTGGCCGGGATCGGCGGCTGGTCCATGGGCTGGATCAACGAGATCAGCGCTCCGGAACTGTGGCCGCTCCTTAACCGGCGCCTGCGCTAAGGGATCTCTCCCGCCGTCATTCCGGCTTTATGCCGGAATCCATTCCTCTCTCCTTCCAGTCCGCGATATTGCGCGTCTTGGAGTCGAAATTCACTCCTATTTTCACGATTTTCTTATTCGCCAGAGCGTAGGGAGCGGCGTAGCCTTTTTCCTCGA
>JAISEW010000245.1 GCA_031263945.1 Gracilibacteraceae bacterium
ACGCCGGAAGTCACGATAAACGTCTTACCCGTGCCGATAAGCGCCTCCCCGATCGCCTCGATCGCCAGCTTGTCTGTTTGCGCCGACGCCGCAAAATCGGCGAAATTATGGATGAACGCGAGATGGATCACCGCTTCGCCGGCTTCCGCCCCACGCCGCAAGCTGTCTGGATCTTCGAGCGAACCGTCCAGCACCACCGCCGCGCCCATTGCCGTAAGCGCCTCTCTGGCCTTCGCCGAGCGGGCAAGCCCGATTATTTCGTGGCCCGCCCCCAAAAGTTCCCGAATGACGGCGGCGCCGATAAAACCCGTGCCGCCTGTGATAAATACGCGCATGGTCAATCCCCTTTCCGTTAACATAGATTTTTCGCCGTGACTTGGATATCAGAGCCTGCAAACAATCAAGGAGCCTTGATTGTTTTTTATTATACCCCCGCGGCCAGGAATTGTCAACGCCCGGGATCCTCGACGTCCCGTGATCGGGTCAGGCGGCGGAGCGTCGAGGAGTCCCTCCCCCGCCGTCATTCCGGCTTTATGCCGGAATCCATCCCCGCCCTGTCTCAGGTACGAGACTGCCGCTTTAGCGGCAAAGCCCGAGACCGCAGCGTGGCTTAGAGCGCCTTGCGCCGCAGGCGCTTAGGTGGTCTTGCCAACAGTGTTTGGATTCCGGAACAAGTCCGGAATGACAGGAGCCCAGGCGTAAATGCGGGCTTTGAACAGTAACACGTAATGAAGGGAAAATACAAGAGGGGACTAAATCCCATTTACATTTTCACGGACAGCGTGTACAATAATAGTAGAATTACGATGACGGGGCCGTGACATGAACATGTTTTTCCTGCCGCTTTGCGGTTTAGTCCTGGGTCTCATTATAGGCGCGCTGAGTCCGATCACCATCCCGCCGGATTACGCCAAATATTGCTCGGTCGCCTTGCTGGTCGCCCTTGACGCTATCATGGGCGGCATCCGGGCTTATCAGGAGGATCATTTTGACAATTCGATTTTTTTAAGCGGATTTGTGGTGAATATGCTCGCGGCGGCGGGATTGGCTTTTATCGGCGACAGGGTGGGCGTGGACCTGTATCTGGCCGCGGTCGTGGCCTTTGGAACCAGAATTTTCCAGAACATCAGCATCATTCGCCGTCATTGGCTGGAGAAGCACAAAATGTAGCCGCGGATCGACAAATACGGTGGTAAAAAAAAGGAATATGGGCATTCGTCGCGAAATTAGCCAGATTAGTATGTTATTGAATTGAGCTGGAGGGCGGGAGGATATATGGATTTGGAAAACACCGGCGATTGGACTACCAAGATCAAAGTAGTCGGCGTAGGCGGCGGCGGAAACAACGCGGTAAACCGGATGGTGACGGTGGGGCTCAAAGGCGTGGAGTTCATCTGTATAAACACCGATCTGCAAGTGCTGCGCAAGTCATTGGCCGGCGAGAACATACAAATCGGCGCCAAGCGCACCCGCGGGCAGGGTTCGGGCGGAGATCCCAGCGTCGGGCTGGCGGCGGCGGAAGAAAATAAGGATGATATTAAAAATATTCTGGCGGGCGCGGACATGGTGTTTGTGACGGCCGGCATGGGCGGCGGCACCGGCACGGGGGCGGCGCCGGTGGTGGCGGAGCTGGCGCGGGAAGCCGGCGCTTTGACGGTCGGCGTGGTGACGCGCCCGTTTTCTTTTGAGCGCAAACACCGCCGCGAGCAGGCCGAGCGGGGGATAATCAATCTGCGCGAAAAAGTGGACGCGCTGATCACCGTGCCCAACGACCGCCTGCTGCAGGTGACGCAAAAAAACACGCCGGTGTCCGAGGCGTTCCGGATGGCGGACGATATACTCCTGCAAGGCGTGCAGGGCATTTCCGACCTCATCACCGTCCCCGGCTATATCAATTTGGATTTTGCCGATATCAAGGCCACCTTGGAAAACGCCGGCACGGCTCTCTTAGGCATCGGCGCGGCCACGGGCGACAACCGGGCGACCGAGGCGATAGAGAAGGCTATCTCCAGTTCGCTGATCGAAGCCAGCATCGAGGGGGCGCAGCGGGTGCTGGTCAATCTGGCCGGCAACATCATGATCGGCGAGCTCCAGGAGGTGGAAGCCGTCATGGACCGGGCCACCAACGCCGATAAATGCATCATCGGCATGTCGATGAACGAGGAGTTGGGCGATGAGATCCGCGTCACGGTCATCGCGACGGCGCTTGATCCGAGGGCGGCGGACGGTCCGGGGCCGGCGAGTCTGGGCCTGGGAGCGGGGGGGATGTCCCCCGGCGAAAAGAGTATTTTCAGCGGCGGGCTGGACCCTAAACTGACCAAGGTGGATCTGCCGCCTTTTTTGAGACCGTCAAAGAGTTAAATATATGGAAAAGTTAAAGAAAATCTGGCGGACGGCGAAGCTTTTTTTGCTTGGCCTGTTGGTAGGCGCTCTTTTGACCGCCGTTTTTCTGGCGCCGCCGCTTATGCGCTGGATCGGGGAAAATACCGGACCGGCGCGCTCGGACCCGGCGCCGGATGTCTCCGGGCCGCGGCCGGTGTTCGTACGCGTGGCCGGCGCCGCGGCCGGAGCCGGCGTATCGGCCGACGGGCGGACATGGGTCGCCCCGGCGGCGGGAGAGGCGGAACTCACGCTCGTCCCGGGCGCTTACGAGTTGCGGGCGGCGCTGTCCAATAAAACCGTCTTTGCCGCTTGGACGCTCTATCAGACCGGAGCGGATACGCAGGCTCCGGTCCTGGATCTGAGCCTCGCCCCCGAATGTCCGGAATTCATTATTTTGGAAAAAAACTACGGCGAGAATGCTTCATTGCCGCTGCCCTTAAGCGGCGCGGCGACTGTCACCCTTGAAAAAACCGCGCCCGGATTAAGCGTCCGCGCGGACGCGGACGGGCTTTTCCGGCTGGAAGCCGGGCCGGCTGTGCGTCCCGGTTTTTACCACGCGGTGCTGACGGCGCGGAGCGACGGCGGGGAAACGGTCGCGCACGCCGGTCTCCGGGTGCGGGCTGCGGGAGCGGTGACGGAAATCACCGGTGCGGACGGCCTGCGGGCTATGGCCTACAATCTGAGCGGGCATTTTCGCCTGACGGAGGATATCGACCTGAGCGCGATCCCCTGGCAGTCTGTCGGCACGGAGGAATATCCTTTTACCGGAATTTTTGAGGGCGGCGGCCATGAGATCCGCGGACTGAGCGCTCCCCTCTTTGGCGTCGTCCAGAGCGCGGAAATCAGCGGCTTCGTCCTGCGCGACCCGGCTGTGGCCGAAACGGAGACGGCGGCGGCCCTCGCCGTCGTCGCTCGGGACAGCTTCATCCATGACGCCGCCGTTCTGGGCGGCGGCGTGCGGGCCGCCGCGGCGGCGGGCTGCGTCTACCGGGCGGAAGGCTCGGTGTTGAGCGGGCTCGTCAATTCCGCCGCCGTAGAGGCGGAAGCG
>JAISEW010000017.1 GCA_031263945.1 Gracilibacteraceae bacterium
CGTATACAGCGAGTTTTCGGCGGCGATGAACATGCCGTTGCGGTTATAGACCAAAGAGGGTATATCCTTGAATTCCAGCGTGTCTATTATTTCGGGGTTGGTGTCCGGCAGTATTTCCACTCTGGCCCAGACGCCGGCCGGTACAGCCGTCAAGATGAGCAGGACGATAAGCGGCAAAACGATTTTTTTCTTCATAATAATATTCACGCATTCCTTTCCTGAACAAAAAAAGTGGTGCGGTCGAGAGGACTTGAACCTCCACGCCCGTTAGAGCACTAGAACCTGAATCTAGCGCGTCTGCCAGTTCCGCCACGACCGCCCGCGATATTGATTATATCCAGTTGAAAAGGGTTTGTCAAGAAAAAAATCAGAGAAAAAAATCAACTGGCGTTTAGTTTCTCCCGTAAAATGATCGGGATGTCTCTGGGGGTTTCCGCCACAAAACCGCCGGCCCGGGTGATGGCGTCCATTTTGCTTTTGGCCGACCCGCGCCCGCGCTCCACGATGTTGGAGGCGTGGGAAAAACGCTGCCCTTCCGGGGCCCAGCTGCCGGCGACATATATGACGAATGGTTTAGTAAACCGGCCGGCGGCGATCACTTCCGCGCATTCTTCCTCCTGCGAGCCGCCGATCTCCGCGTAGACCGCCACCCCGGTCGTTTGGGGGTCGGCCTCGAACAGCGGCAGCAGATCCGCCATGGATGTTCCGACTATTGATTCCGTCCCCGTATGCACGACCGTGCTGACGCCGAAACCGCCTTCCCGGAGTACCCAGGGGATCGTGCCGGATTGACCGCCGCTGCGCGAAAATACGCCTATGCAGCCGCTTTCAAAAAAACGGTTGGCCCAGTCTATATTGCCGCCCAGCCAGCCGACCACAGCCTCGCCGGGGGTGATGACGCCGATGGAACCGGGGCCGAGCAGACGGACGCCTCTGAGCCGGCAATACGCGGCCATGGCTATAATATCGTGAACAGGCGCGCCTTCCACGCAAGGGATGATATTGGCGACGCCGGCGTCCGCCGCTTCCATCACCGCCGTTTTCAAAGCGCGGCCCGGGACGAAAATCACGCTGAAATCCACTTTGCCCCACTCACGGACGATTTCCGCCACCGTATTGTAAACAGGCACTCCGTGTACGTTCTCGCCGCGTTTGCCGGGACTGACGCCGCCGACTACTTTTGTGCCGTACTCTTTCATATATTTTGTGCGGACGCTGCCCTCACGGCCCGTGACGCCCTGCACCGCCACTTTGGTTTCTTTATTTATCAATATTCCCACTGCCCGCCGCCTTTCAGCCGCCGAGTCTTTTGGCTAAATAGGCCAAAAGGCCCTCGATCGGCGCTTCGATCGTCACGGCCTTGCGCCCCCGCGTGTTGCAGGCGTATTCGCAAGCCAGACATTCTGTGCCGAGCCGCAGCGTTTCCGCCTCGGACAAATGCGCCACGGAGGGCGCCCCCTGGCTGTCCGGCGCCAAGATCCCGCGGGCGTATTTCCGGCAGGCGTCAATACAGGCTTTGCTCGCGCAAGTATCGCATTTGTCGGTATCTATAGAAATGATTATCGTTTTTTCCTTGATTATATACATGGGCACCTCTAAATACTCAAATCAATGCCTCCGTCTGCAATTTTCCTGTCAGGAAGGCGGCATACCCGGAGCGGCATGGAGGCTGCGGTATTCCTGGCATAAGGACGCCAATCTGCCGCCGATGAATTTAGTGTCGGTCACATGATCCCGGCCGTAGATTTCCACGCGCTGTCCGGCTTGGTCCGGGCGCATCAAGTCTTTCAGCCCTTCGTATAATATTTGCAGCGATTCTTCCTCTTTGTTGCCGCACAAAAGGAGAACGCAGGGCAGGCCCGGTTTCAACGGCAGGATTTCCCGCAGGGCCTTGACGACAGCGTGCGCGTGGTGCCATTGTTCCTGGTTGGCCATCATGAACCCGCCGAGCAAATAGCCTTCGATGCCCGGCTGCGCCAGCACGCATTTAGCCACGCGATATATTTTCGCCGCTACGGGGTTGCCGCTGGTATCGGCGTAGTTGGCCGGCTTCAGGCCCGCGTAATTCAGCGCGTCCAGCCCCATCATCGCCGATCCGCCGCCGATGGGGTGGTAACCGACGTAACCCGGGCTTTTCTCGTCATAATTCATGTTCATGAGAAACCCGGTCCCCCGCGCGTCCATTTCTTCGATCGCCCAGCCGATCTCATCGAAATCGGTCGGTTCGCCGGGCAGATCGCGGGCTATTTTGATCTCAAACTGCGGCTGACGGTACACGGCGGCGTTGTCGACATCCATTTTGCAGTCGGCGCAGCAGAAACGCCCGTCGCCGGTCAAAACCAGCGGGTTGATCTCTATGGTCCGGCAGTCGTAACGGGTATGGGCCGCCGCCAGTTTGACCATGATATCCGCCAGGCGGACCGTTTCTTCCGCCGGGACGCCGCTTTGGATACATACCGCCAGAGCCTCATAGGAGCGCAATCCGAAAAGGGGATCTATATTAAAGCAGCGAATACGGTTTTCCGGCACATCCTCGATATCCGCGCCGCCGTCCGGACTGAAAACGAGCATGGGGCTTCTCGCCGCGCGGGCGTTGTTTAACACTACGGCGCAATAATATTCTTTGACTATATCAAGTTTTTGTTCAACTAAGACCCGGCGCACGGGAATTCCCTTGACCGCGCCGGCCAAGATTTCCGCGGCGGCTTTGGCCGCTTCCGCCGGCGCGTCGACTATACGCACCATACCGGCTTTGCCGCGCCCGCCGGCTTGGACTTGCCCTTTGACTGCCACCGGCGCGTTCAGCCATTGAGCGACGTTTTCGGCTTCGGCCGCCGTGTCGGCCACGCGGCCTTTGGGCACGGGCAGTCCGGCCTGGTTCAGCCAGTGTTTTCCTTGAAATTCAAGCAGTTTTGCCATATTATGACCATTCCTTTCACCCTTGAAAGCGGGTAATAATCATCTTCCGGCCGCGCGTTTCGTATAGAATAATGATAGGGCTGATCGGAATCACAAAACACCCCCCGACCGCGGGAAATACGGTAAATACAATAAAAAAAATATTTATTTATGTATATCAAGACTGAATATAGAAGGAATTCAGTAAGTTAGGGCAGAAGTAGTACGACAGTCAAATCAGCCAAAGAGAGGGCGAAATGTATGGATATTACAGATGTGAGAATACGCAAGGTAAGCACGGATGGAAAGATGAAAGCGGTCGTTTCCGTTACATTTGATAATGAGTTTGTTGTACATGACATCAAAGTGGTCGACGGGACAAACGGGCTTTTTGTCGCCATGCCGAGCCGAAAGACGCCGGAAGGCGAGTTCCGGGACATTGCGCATCCTATTTCTGCGGCGTCGCGGGAAAAAATCCAGACCAGAGTGTTGAGCGAATACGAACGGGCGAACGCTGAATCGACGCCGGGCGCCGCTCTTTAGCCGGTATTCTCTCGTCCATATCCATCCGCGCAGGTTGTAAATTTTCCGGCTTTTTATCCGAATAATCTATATAGGAGAGAGAATATAAAACGCAATACTATGAGGTGATGATATGGTGCAGCCAATAGCCCCGGCGCTGGGCAATCCGGCGCCGGTTTACGCGGCGGGGCAGAGCGAATCCGTGGGCAAAACGGCTCTGAGCGCCGTGCAATATGAAGCGGAAGAATTGCCGCAGACGCAGGACGCGCCTGTGAACGTTCCCCGCAAAGCTGATAACGATTCGCGCCGGAACACCGCCCAAGAGTGCCAGACATGTAAGGCGCGCAAATATGTGGACGGTTCGAATGATTCCGGCGTTTCTTTTCAGACTCCGACCGAGTTGTCGCCGGAAGAAGCGGCCTTTGCGGTGCCCGCGCATGAACAGGAGCATGTCGGGCGGGAGCAGGCCAAAGCGAGCAGGGAAGACCGGGAAGTGATAAGTCAGGCCGTCATCTTGCATACGGCTGTTTGCCCTGAGTGCGGGGCGGTGTATATCTCAGGCGGGACGACGACGACCGTGACCAGAGAAAAAGACGCGGAACCGGTCTGGAAAAATAATTTTCAGACCGCCGGCGGCGCTCCGGCGGGTGAGGCTTTGAACGCTAAAGCGTAGGAAATTTCGGCGTTGAGGATGCCATGCTGTTCCGACGGAGACGACCCATTTTCAAACGCATATGCCGCAATTTGCAAAAAGGCCGGCCGGCGGACGCTGATCTGGATTTGGGACGGGGCGGCGCTTTGCCCGGCGCCGCCGACGGCGGGTATTATTTTGCCGGGCTGAAAAAAGCGGATCCTGACGCGGATGAGGCTCCGGTGGATATTTCCCCGTTGTGCGGAGTTTTGCGCGACTGCTGGGCCGAGGAACTGGAAATCGCCGCCCGCGCGAAGCTGCGCGATTTTTTTCTGACCCGGACCGCCATAGAAGTCATGGAGCCGGTGCAGGCGTGGATAACGCGCGAAGGAGACAGTCTCTCTCAGGGGGATATTTACTCGCTGGCGCTTTCGCTGGCGATGGAGGCGGCGGAAACGGAGGTCGTCAAATTCGGCTTGACTTTACTGGAAATGTTTGACACAGAGCGGGATCAAGCGGCGCGGGACGTGCTGCTCAAAACAGGATTGCACGAGGAATTCACGCTGTTCTGTCTTTTCAATATCCGGGACTGGCCGGACGGAAACGCCTATATCTGGCAATTGGCCAAAAATTGTCACGGCTGGGGACGGATTTTCGCCGTGGAAAACTTGGAGGCGCTGACCCCGGAAATCGAACGCTGGCTGCTCTGTTACGGCTGGCAAAATATCGTTTCCCCTTCTTACACCGCCCTTTCCTGCGCGACCCACGGCGACTTGCCCGGATTTCTGCGGCGCGCCGGCGGGAGCGCGGAAGAGATGGCCGGCATGAACGCCGTCATGACCGCCCTGCTGGATGAGACCCACTGTCTCGGCATTGGCGCTTATGACGACCCGTTCGCTTTGATCGCCGCCTATCTGGAAAAAGTCGCCCTTCACCCAGCCGAGGCTTTTGACGGCGCCGCCGTCCGCGCGGTAGAGGCATATTTATCGGAACACGCGGCCGGCGCGGCTGCGGGAAACGCCCGCCGCCGCGCCGGCGACTTATGCGCGGCGATCCTAAGCGCGCATTTATGATAAGAACTGCCGGCACTTTTTATTTGTCGGCAGTTCTTAAATATTTTTAACAAAAGGGGGTTGACAACCGGTATCATGTGAGCGATAATTATCGCGGTAAATAATCAAAATGAGACCGAGTATGGAGGATTGTGTTGAGCAAACAATATCGCGTTTATGATCCTTATTTTATGGAAGTGGCCCGTCCGATCCTGGAACACGACGTATATCAGCAGATGAAAGGGATAAAACATCACAGCGGCACCGTTTTTGACCATTGTGTCGATGTGGCCTATGGCGCTTATCAAATCGGGAAAAAACTGGGTCTTGATTGCCGGAGCATTATCCGCGGCGGATTGCTGCATGATTTTTACCTCTACAAATTCCGGCGCCGCGAGCATCACAATGTTTGCCTGGAAGGACTGCGGCATTCGCGCCTGCACCCGCGCATCGCGCTGTACAACGCGGAAGCGTTTTTTGAATTGAACGGCACGGAGCGGGATATCATCGCGCATCATATGTTTCCGGTCGGTCTGCCGCGCTCGCGGGAGGCGTGGGCGGTTTCCGTCATGGATAAAATATCCGCGGCGGCCGAGTACTGTAAACGGGCCGGGGCCTTTGCCT